>NZ_LDUI01000003.1:0-215413 GCF_001043555.1 Chromobacterium sp. LK1
GTGGAAGCGCTGTGAGGCGTTAAGCTAACCGATACTAATTGCTCGTGAGGCTTGATCCTATCATTTGAGTGGCTTGGGAAACCGAGTGACGAGATAGTGTTGTGCGACACAATTGAATACCGAATATATGTGGGTTGATCGAGTATCAACCTAGGCTTCTTTAAGTTTGTACCAGTTTATGTCTGGTGGCCATAGCGAGGTGGTCCCACGCCTTCCCATCCCGAACAGGACCGTGAAACGCCTTAGCGCCGATGATAGTGTGGCATTCGCCATGTGAAAGTAGGACACCGCCAGACGCCCCATTGCAAAGCCCAGCTCACACGAGCTGGGCTTTATGCATTGGCGCGGTGGAAACGCCGACACGAAAGCCTCCCCTCGGGGAGGCTTTGTTGCGTTTGGCGTTCAGTAATAGCTGACCACCAGTTGGCCGCGCTGGCTGTTCTTGGGCGTGGCGATGCTGAAGCTGCGGCTCCGTTCGCTGCGGTCCAGATCCAGGCCATTGGCGGAGGGCTGGCTGCTGCTGCGGGCGTCGGCCTTGGCTTGCAGCGGCAAGGTTTTGCCGTTGGCCAGCAAGGCTTCGAGGTGGAGGGGCGCCTTGCATTTGCCCACTTGCAACTGGCTGGGGGCATTGTCGCGCGGCGGAGCGCTCAAGGACATCGGACATTGAGCTTCGACGATGCGACCACTGAAGGTGATGACGCCGCCGCCGGCCAGGATGGCGGACGACAGCAACAGGCATGCCATGGCGGCAAGCGGCGCTGGATGTTTCATGTGAATACCCCGTTTAGTCTTGGCTAGTGTTTGCAGCGGCTCTGCGGCGGCTGTCTTGAATTGCCTTCTAGGTATAGGGGGTATCCGGATTGGGTGCAGGAAAATATTAATATATTAATTTGAATCTTAATAGATATCTGCTATTTGTGTTTCAAATGGACGTGTTATTCATCGATAAATGGTTTAAAAGCGCGAATGAAAGCCGCTCACCCGATCAAGAGGTGAGCGGCTTTTTTGATATGGAGCCCGCCGGCGTCGTCAGTTGTCCGGAGTGCTGCGCTGTTCCAGCTCGCGCTGGCGTTCCGCCTTGATGATTTTGTAGATCCATTGCAGCGATACGCCGTAGCGCCGCGCCAGCTCCGCGTGGTTGCCGCCGGTGAATTCGCGGTAGATCTGTTGATCGCGCTGCGCGGAGCGGTAGGACAAGCCGATGGGGAAGTAGATGTTCTGCCCGCCCCAATGCTTGGCCATGCATTCGGCGATTTCCTGCCCCAACTGCTCGGCTTGCTGTTGTTCGGTGTTGGCGAGCTGTTTCAGCGTCATGGCCACGTGCTGGGCTAGGTCGACGAGCAGTTCCGGGCCTTTGCTGCGAAAGCGTGCTTGCATGGCGTTGTCCTTTGGCGGCGGTATCGATGACGGCCATTATCGCTGTCTTCACGCGCGCGGCCCGGATGACGCGTGTCAGCGCCGGAGCGCGCCCTTCTTCTGTAAAGCGCATTAAAAGACCGCCGCCGTGGCGGTGGCGCATCCTTGCCCTCGTTCGATGGCCATGCGTCGTCGGCAACCGTCATCGCGAGCGATCTCGCGTTCCTTCCCATGTTGTCCAGGAGCCCGCCCGTGGCCAGCACTTCCCAGATCGTCGACGCGTTTGTCACGCGTTTGCGCGGCATTTTGCCGCAACTGAGCGTCGAGCATTATGCCGGCGCGCCGGCCGAGTATCGGCTCGAACATCCGCAAGGCGCGCTCTTGTTGAGCTACCGCGGCAGCCAGTTCGCTGCGCCGCGCGACACGGCCGGTTTCGGCCAGCAGCGCACCTTGCAGTTGGAGCTGACGCTGCTGCTGCGGCGCGCCAACGCGCAGTTCAACGATATGGAGGCACTGGACGCGGCGCGGCGCGCCTGCCTTGGGTTTGCCGCACCGGATTGCCGAGCCGCGTGGCTGTCGTCCGAAACCTTTCTGGGGTTCAGCGACGGCATTGCCCGCTATGCCATTTCGCTGGCCGCCGACACCTGGCAGGTGGCGGAGGCGGCCATTGGGCATGAGCCCGTGTTAACCGCAGTCACTAACGAGGAGCAACCATGAAGTACTTGTATTCCGGGCCGATCAGCGGCGTCACCCTGGCCGACGGCCAGGAAATCATGTTGTTTCCCGGCGCCGAGGTGGACATGCCGGAGCAGCACGATTACACCCGCATGCTGCTGGCCTTGCGGCACCTGAGCCCGCTGCCGGTCGTGGCGGCGGAACCGACCTCCCCTAGCGCTGAACAAGGAGCTTGAGCATGGCAGCGAATTATCTGCATGGCGTGGAAACCATTGAAGTCGAACGCGGCGCGCGCCCGGTGCGCACCGTCAAATCGGCGGTGATCGGCCTGATCGGCACCGCGCCGCTGGCGCCGGAAGCGGCCAACACTCCGGTGTTGTGCCTGTCGGAAAAGGACGCGGCGGCCTTCGGCCCGCAACTGGCCGGCTTCACCATCCCGCAAGCGCTGAACGCGATCTACGATCACGGCGCCGGCACCGTGGTGGTGATCAATGTGCTGGACCCGGCGCTGCACAAGAGCCCGGTCGCCGGCGAGGCAGTGACGCTGGACGCGGCCACCGGCCAGGGCAAGACCGCCAAGGCGGCGCTGCAGAACGTGGTGGTGAAGAGCGCCGACGGCGCCACCGCCTACGTGGCCGGCACCGACTACCTGCTGGACGCGGTCAACGGCAAGATCACCCGGCTGAAGGACGGCGCCATCGCCGCCGGCGCGGGCCTGAAAGTCAGCTATGACTACGCCGATCCGACCAAGATCACCGCCGCCGACATCATCGGCGCGGTCAACGCCGCCGGCAACCGCACCGGTCTGAAGGCGCTGCAGGACACCTATAACCGCTTCGGTTTCTTCGCCAAACTGTTGATCGCGCCGGGCTTCTGCACCCAGAACTCGGTGGCCAGCGCGATGGCGGCCATGGCCGACAAGCTGGACGCCATCGCCTATGTCGACGCGCCGATCGGCACCAGCTTCGCCCAGGCGCAAGCCGGCCGCGGCCCGGCCGGCGGCATCAACTTCAACACCTCCAGCGACCGCGTGCGCCTGTGCTATCCGCACGTCAAGGTGTTCGACCCGGCCACCAACGACACCCGTCTGGAGCCGCTGTCGGCCCGCGCCGCCGGCCTGCGCGCCAAGGTGGACAACGACAAGGGCTTCTGGTGGTCCAGCTCCAACCAGGAACTGGCCGGCGTCATCGGCGTGGAGCGCCAACTGACCGCGATGATAGACGACCCGCAGTCCGAGGTGAACCTGCTGAACGAGCAGGGCATCACCACGGTGTTCTCCAGCTTCGGTTCCGGCTTCCGCCTGTGGGGCAACCGCACCGCCGCCTGGCCCACCGTCAGCCATATGCGCAACTTCGAGAACGTGCGCCGCACCGGCGACGTGATCAATGAGTCGATCCGCTACTTCAGCCAGCAGTTCATCGACATGCCGCTGAACCAGGCCACCATCGACGCGCTGGTGGAATCGGTGAACGGCTATGGCCGCAAGCTGATCGGCGACGGCGCGCTGCTGGGCTTCAAGGCCTGGTTCGACGTGGCGCGCAATCCGGAGACCGAGCTGGCCGCCGGCCATCTGCTGATCAGCTACAAGTACACGGTGCCGCCGCCGCTGGAACGTCTGACCTTTGAGACCGAGATCACCTCGGAATACCTGTTGAGCCTGAAGGGAGGCAATTGATCATGGCAGGCAAGATTGAAATCAACCGCATCACCAACGCCAACATCTACATCAACGGCAACTCGCTGTTGGGTCGCGCCGAGGAGATCAAGCTGCCGGACGTGTCCGCCATCATGCAGGAGCACAAGGCGCTGGGCATGGTAGGCAAGATCGAGCTGCCGGCCGGCTTCGACAAGCTGGAAGGCGAGATCAAGTGGAACTCCTTGTACAAGGACGTGGCCAAGATCATCGCCAATCCGTTCCAGGCGGTGCAATTGCAGGCCCGCTCCAGCATCGAGACCTATGGCGCGCAGGGCCGCTTGCAGCAAGTCAGCCTGGTGACCTTCCTGACCGTGATGTTCAAGAAGAACCCGCTGGGCACTTACAAGCAGCATGAAAACGCCGATTTCAGCTCCTCCTTCTCCGCCACCTACATCAAGCAGGTAGTGGATGGCGAGGATGTGCTGGAGCTGGACTACCTGGCCAATATCTTCCGGGTGGGCGGCGACGACATGCTGGAACTGTACCGCCGCAATATCGGCGGTTGATGAAGGGCCGGCCACCGGCCGGTTTGTCGACACGCATTCTTGCTGATGAGGCGAGGCCCGGCGTTGCCGGGTCTTCCGGAGCAGCCGGAGGCGGCTTGTCGGCAAGCAGGCCGGGGCTTTCAAGCCTTTCCCTAAAGGGCTTTAACAGACCCGCCGGGCCGTAAACCGGAAAATGAAGCTCATCAACCACGCAGTCCGCGACCAAGGAGCTCACATGAAGATCAAACTCAAATACCCGTTCACCAACGCCGCCGGCGAACGCCTGGACAGCCTGGAAATCAGTCGCCTGAAGCGCGCCGATCTCAAGGCCGCCAGCCATCACAGCCAGGACGACGCCGACCAGGAGGATTTCCTGTTCGCGCGCATGACCGGCCTGACGCTGGAAGACATCGACCAGCTCGACATCGCCGACAGCCGCGCGCTGGCGGACTGCTTTCGCGACATGGTGGGCGTCTCCGACGACGCTTAAGGACTTCGACGAAGCGCTGCTGACCGTGCTCGGCCTGCCGCCGTCGGAAATCGACGCGCTGGCGATGGACGACTACTGGTTCTGGTGCGAGGTGGCGGAGCGTGAGATCCAGCGCCGCCACGAGCGCGAACAGCAGTGGCTGGATCGAGACTGATTTTTCCTGCGCCGTGCGTTCGCGCGGCCCGGGGCCGGCCCGTCCGTCAGGACGGCCGCCGGCCCCACCCAGAGCCGCCGGAGCTGGTTTGGCGGCCTTCCCCTCATACTCACAGGCTAACACCATGGTAAGCGAGTTTTTCATCGGTCTTAAGGTGGGAGCGACGCTGTCCGGGGTCTTCGACAACGCCTTCCGCTCCGCGCGCGCCTCCTTGGATGAACTGGGCAAGACCAGCTTGCGCTTGCGCGACCGCCAGCGCGAGCTGAGCGACAGCGTGGAGCGTTCGCGCAAGGCCTTCGCCGCGCTGGATCTGCCGCAGCTGGAGCGAGATCACCACAAGCTGGAGCTGACGCTGGAGCGCTTGCGCCAGCGGCACGACGCCTGGCTGGACAGCGTCAAGCGCGGCCAGGGCGTCAAGCTCGCCCTGCCCGGCGTGTCCCAGGTCAGCGAGCTGGTGGCCAAGTGCCGCGTCGAGCTGCAGGCCTCGGTGAAGGTCAAAGCGGTGATCGAAGTGGAGCAGCGGGTGCTGGAAAGCCAGGAGCGGCAAAAAGACGCCACCTGCAATCCGCGCCCGCCGACCGTGCCCAAGCGCCCGACCCCGCGCGGCGACGGCGGCGACAAGTCCAAGGACGCGCCGCCCGATCTCGAATCCACCCTCCAGCGTCTGCGCACGCCCGGCATCCAGCGATGGATAGGCGTGGCCGACGCTGTTCAGCTGTCCTCGCGCTGGCTGTCCGACGCCGCCGGCAAAACCCACGAAGTCCTGTCCAAAGGCCTGGGCAATAAGGCCTTGCGCTATGTGCACGGCAAGCTCAACCCGCTGCTGGGCGGCAAGCTGCCCAGCGTCGACGCCATGCTGGGCGCGCTGGAAAGCACCCGCGACGCCGGCGACACCGTCGCCAAGGGCGCGGCCAGGGTGGGCCAGGCGCTGCGTCGTTACGCCGACACCCCGGGCAGTGTGCTGGCCAAGATCGCCGCCGCCAGCGAGACGCTGCTGAAAGAAGACGGCGCCAAGGCGGCCCAGCCGGGCAAGACGGGCGGCGCGGCGGCCAAGGGCAAGGCCGGCGGCGGCAAGATCCGCTCCGCCATTCGTCTATTGCAAGGCCTGCCGGCGCCGGACGCCACGCCCTTGATCGAATTCAACGACAAGGTAGGCGGCATCAGCCGCGATGTGGCCAAGGCGGCCGGCACCGTGCACAAGACCTTGTCGCAAGGCATGGGCAACAAGGCGCTGCGCTATGTGCACGGCAAGCTCAACCCCTTGCTGGGCGGCAAGCTGCCCAGCGTGGAAAGCCTGCTTGGCTCGGTGAAAGCGCTGGAGGACGGCGCGACCAAGGCCGGCGAGATCAGCGACAAGGTGGGCAAGTCGCTGCGCCGCTACCAGGACACCAAGGGCGGCTTGCTGAGCAAGCTGTGGGCCGCCGGCAGCGAATGGTTCAAGGAGGACAAGCCGGGGGCCACTCAGGGCCAGGCGGACAAGCCCGGCGACTGCATGGGCGCCAAGCCCGAGAACTGCTGCTGTTGCTGCCAGCCGGCCACGCGCGACATCGACAAGCCCGGCGACGGCATGGACCCGGATCGGGACGAGCGCCGCAAGAAAGAGCGCCGCGACAAGGAGAAAAAGGGCGACAGACGCGAGCGCGGCCGCAAGGAGCGGCGCCCCAGGCCCAAGCCGCGTCCCAAGCCCAGCCCGAAACGGAGGCCCAGTCCGAAGCCGAGACCGAGCCCCAGGCGGAGCCCGCGTCCGCGGCGCCTGCCCAAGGGCCGTGGCTTGCCCGGCGGCATCGGCGAGGTGTTCCGCCGCGGCGCGGCGCTGGCCAAGGCCGGAATCAAGGGCCTGGGCAATGCGCTGAAACAGGTGCCGGGCATGCTGCGCGGCGGCGCGCAGAAAACCGGGGACTGGCTCAAGAGCCTGCCGGGCAAGGCCAAGGCCGGCGCGCAGGGCGCGGCCAAGGCGGCGGGTTCGGTGGCCAGCCGCGTCGGCGCGGGGCTGAAGCGTCTGCCCGGACTGGCGCGCGGTGGTATCGGCAGCGCGGCCAAGCTGGCCAGAACGGTGGCCCAACGCGCGGCGCCGCTGCTGAAAACCGGCGCCGGCGTGGCCAAGGCCGGCCTCGGCATCGGCAAGGAAGTGTTCAAGCGCACCGGTGGCCTGCTCAAGGCCGGCGTCGCCGGCTCGGTGATCACGGCGTTGGAGGCCGGCCAGGAAGCGTGGAACGTCAGCAAGTCCAATCGCAGCCAGACCGAGAAGAACAAGGAGTACTGGAAGATAGGCGGCAAGGCCGGCGGCTCCATCGGCGGCGCGGCGATGGGCGCGGCCATCGGCAGCATGATCCTGCCCGGCGTCGGCACCCTGGTGGGCGGCGTCATCGGCCACTTCGCCGGCAAATACGCCGGGGAATGGGCCGGTGGCAAGGTGGGCAACGCCATCCACGGCGCGGCCATGCCCGGCAAGGCCAAAGCGCCGGCGGCGGGCGGCGCGACGCCCGCGACCCAGGCGCCTGCGCAGCTTCAAGCGCAAGCCCAGGCGCGCAGCCAGCAGTTGCAACGCCTGCAGCAGGGCGGCGCGGCGGCCAGGGCGCCGGCCAAGAGCGCGGGCGGCGGCATGAACATCAGCTTCGCGCCGCACATCACCGTCAACGCCGGCGCGCCGGCGGGCGTCAAGCAGCAGGTGCAGCAGGCGATGCAGCTGTCCTTCGCCGAGTTCGAGCGCCTGATGCGGCGCTACGAGGCGGATAGGCAACGGCGTAGCTATAGCGCCCGCGCTTGAGCCGCGGAGCCTGGCGCGCTAGCGCGCCGGCTCCTGTTTCCACCTATTTGGAGGGCAACCCATGTACGCGGTACTGGGCAATATCGAGTTTGATCTGATCACGTATTTCGACGGCCTGGAACAGCGCAGCGGCAGCGACTTCGCCGAGCACGGCCGCATCGGCGGCAAGCCGGTGCTGCAATTCGTCGGCGACAAGCTGGACGAAATCCGCATCGACCTGGTGCTGCACGCCGCCTATTGCCAGCCGGATGAGGAGCTGAAGAAGCTGCAGGCGGCGCGGCAGCAGCATCAGGCGCTGGCCTTGGTGCTGGGCAACGGCGATTACAAAGGCCGCTTCGTCATCACCGAGCTGCAAAGCACCGGCCGCCAGACCGACCGCAGCGGCAGCCTGCTGGCGGTGGAAGCCCAGCTCAGCCTGCGCGAGTTCGGTGGCGACGCGCCGCCCAAGCCCAAGCCAGCGCTGGCCAAGGCCGGCGCCGGGCTGCCGGCGGGCAAGCTCAAGCTGCCGGCCGGGCTGGAGCGCTTCAAGGCCGACATCGCCGGCCTGGCCAAGGTGGTAGCCCAGGTCAAAAGCGTGGTGGGCAAGGTCAAGACCGTGATCAACACCGCGCGCGACATCCGTCAATTGGCCGGCCGCGATCCGGCCGCCGCGCTGGAAAAGCTGCCAGGCCTGCTCAAGGAGGTACAGGCGGTGGCGCCCGGCCTGCAAGTCAGCGCCGAGCAGATGGCGAAGTTCGAGCAATACAGCAAGCTGGCCGGCGACGCGGTGCGCGTGGGCCAGAGCCTGCAGCAGGCCAAGCTGAACATGAGCGCGATGGGCCGGCTGCTGGCCGGCACCCAGGCCGGCCAGGTGCTGGACAAGCTGGCCGCCTGCGAAGAAATCAACGGCCGCTCCGAAGTGGCCTTGCGCGAACTGGCCGAGCCGCTGGCCGGCCTGGCCGCCAAGGCCGCAGTGCGGCGCATCCTGAGGTGAAGCCATGTTCCTGAACCATGTGACTCAAGAAAATGAACGCTGGGACCAGATCGCCTGGCGCTATTACGGCGACGTCGGCCAGATGGCGCAGCTGATCGCCAACAACGCCCATGTGCCGATAGGCGAAACCCTGCCCGCCGGCCTGACCCTGGCGATTCCGGTGCTGGACGCCGCCGATAGCGCGGCGCTGGAGCAATTGCCGCCCTGGAGACGGCCATGAGCGACAGCCGCGTGCAAGACGTGCCGACCCCGGCTTTCGAGCTCAGCTACAACGGCAAATCCATCACCGCCGACATCGCCGGCCACGTGCTCAGCATCGCCTACACCGATCACCTGAGCGGCGAATCCGATGAACTGGATGTGGAGCTGGAGGACGTGGACGGCCGCTGGCTGGACAGCTGGTATCCGGACAAGGGCGCCACGCTGGCGCTCAAGCTGGGCTACCGCGGCGCGGCGCTGACGGCGGCGGGCAGCTTCGACATCGACGAAGTGGAATACCGCTCGCCGCCGTCCACCGTGCGCATCCGCGCGCTGGCCACCGGGGTGCAGCATCCGCTGCGCACCAAGAACGGCCGCGCCTATGAGCAGATCACGCTGCAAGCGCTGGCTCAGCGCATCGCCAAGCGCCACCGCATGAAGCTGCAAGGCAAGATCGAGGCGGTGAACATAGACCGGCTGACCCAGTATCACGAAACCGATCTGCAATTCCTGCAACGGGTGGCGGACCAGCACGGCTATGTCTGCAAGGTGATGGATAACAACCGCAAGCTGGTGTTCTGGAAGCGCAGCGACCTGATGCAGAGCGCCAGCGTGCGCCGCTACACCCCGGCCCAGCTGATGGGCTGGCAGGCGCAGGACCAGCTCAGCAAGGTGCCGGCCCAGGTGGACGTCAGCTATCACGATCCGGCCAAGCGCGTGCTGCGCACCGCCAGCGCGCGCGCCGACGCCAAGGCGCCGGGCGGCAAGGCCAGCAGCGCCGACACCGTCAAGCTCACCCGCAAGGCCGCCGGCAAGCGCCAGGCCGAGCAGATGGCCGCGGCGGAGCTGGAGCGCCGCCAGCTGGAGCGCACCCGCATGTCCGTCACCGTGGACGGCTCGCCGCAGCTGGCCGCCGGCAGCAATATCGATCTGGACGGCTTCGGCAAACTGTCTGGCCGCTACCAGATCCAGCGCGCCAGCCACCGCATCAGCCGCCAGGACGGCTATGTGTGCGAACTGGAATTGAAACGGGTGGCCGTCAGCGCCGCCCAGGATAAAAGGAAAACCCCATGAGCGACGTCCCCCTGCCGGAAGCGCTGGCCACCCTCAAGTTCGGCAGCGTCTCCGCCGTCGATGAAAACACCCAGCGCGTGCGGGTTCGGCTGCCGGAGCTGGGCAGCTTGCGCACCGCCTGGCTGCCGGTGCTCAGCCGCAAGAGCGGCCGCGACAAGGACTACTGGCTGCCGGACATCGGCGAGCAAGTGGCGGTGCTGCTGGACGCGCGCGGCGAGGACGGCGTGGTGTTGGGCGCCATTTTCTCCGCCGCCGACGCGGTGCCGGTGGCCAGCCGCGACAAATGGCATCGTCGCTTCGCCGACGGCGCGATTCTGGAATACGACCGCGCCGCGCATCAGCTCACCGTGCGCGGCGGGGTGAGCAAGGTGGTGGTGGAGGCGGGCGCCGAGATCACCCTCAAGGCCGGCGCCAAGGTCAGCATAGACGCGCCGGCCACCGAGATCAGCGGCACCTTGCTGGTCAAGGGCCTGCTCACCTATCAGGGTGGCCTGAACGGTTCCGGCGGCGGCGGCGCCAGCTTTGCCGGCAATATCAGCCAGAGCGGCGGCAGCTTCAACAATGCTGGCGGCGATGTGGTGGCCAGCGGCAAGAGCCTGGTCGGCCACGTGCATCCGGCGCCGGGCGGCATGACCGGCGGGCCGGTGTAAACACGGCGCTTAAGATCCGCCGCGGCGTCAAGCACCCAGCCCCGATGGCGAGAGCCATCGGGGCTGGGTTGCGTCTAGAAGCAAGGCTGTCAGATCAAGCGGTTCAACTCGCTGGCCGCGTTCAACTGCATCGCATGCAGCGGCTCCAGCATGAAGGCGAGATGGTTGCCCGGCGCGGCGTCGTCCTGGCACTGCCACAGCAACTGCAAGGCCGCGGCCAGGCTGGAGTTGGCGGCGTCCAGCTCCACCAGATGACGGCTGGCGATCTGATGGATAGATTGGTGGCAGCGGCTCAGCTCATCGATCACCGCGTCCAGCATGCTCAGTTCGGCATGTTGCCGCCGCAGCGCCTGCAGTTGGGCGATTGCCTGCCCCAGCTGATGCGTGGGCTTGCCGGGCAGCGTCTGGAGCGGAGAAGAGGGGGTTGCCATGATGAAGTTTTCCAATGGATGTCGGCGCGGCCGGTCCGGACCTCGCCGGCACAGGGCGGGAGCGGCCTGACGGCCGTTGCGGGGCGGCGCGCCCGGCGCCGGAAAAACGCGGCGCGACGGGAATTGTCGTTCAGCGCCGGCGCCGGGGTCAAGCGTTGGCTGGATCCGGACGCGCCGCGTGCTGTCTTTAGTTTGTGTTCCACATTTTCCTTTGCTAGCGGTCTGGCGCCAGCTATAACCACACTTGCATGTAATGATATAAGCATGTTTATTTTTGATAGAAAATACTAAGTGAATGTACGTAGTGCGCTGCAGCTTGGCGCCGGTTCACGATCCTGCGCGCCAGGGCGCTGCGGCCGAGAAAGCGAAATGCACGCGTGGTACATGCGCATTTCGAGGACGCATTCGCCGTGTGGGGTTTCATAAGGCGTAGCGGATGTTGAACCGGCCCTAGGGAGGGGCGGCCCGGCCGCCCCATGGCGGCGCCGTCCGTGGCGGAGCTGATGCAGGCTGGCCGCAAGGGGACGGATGGCACCGAGGCTTCTCAATACAAGGAGCAGGATCGATGTCATTGCAACAGTCTGTCGCGGCTGGCTTGGGTCTGGCGCTGGTCTGCGCCGTCGCCGGCGTCCAGGCCGCCGACATGCCGGAGGCGTCCGCCGCCGCCGCGTTCAAGGCCATGAAGAATACGCCGGCGGCGCGTCACAGCTATTACACCGGCGGCGTGCACAACACCGTCGGCTGTCCGCTGCCGGGCAGCTGCGTCTATCCGCGCAAGCCCGGCGAACCCAGCGATCCGCTGTTCCCGGAATGGTGGGTCAGCAACTGGACCATGTACCGCATCTACAATCAGGCGGCGATCCAGCAATACCCGCCGCCGTACGCCTCGCCGCCGGCCGGCATGACGGAAGGCCAGGACTACGAAAAATCCTACGGCGCCAGCTACTACGATGCCAGCTATGTGCCGGCGGACGGCGACGGCCGCGGCGCGATGATGGAGCATTATGAAAAGCGCTGCCTGCCGATCTTCCCCGGCAGCAACCAGTACAGCTGCTCCTTCGTGTCCCTGGGCAACAAGGCTTACTTCCTGCGCTACGCGGACCGGCCCAAGGGCACGCCGCAGTGCTGCCAGTTCTCCTTGGACAACCACCCGCCGCGCCGCGACTTCATCAAGCACCTGCCGTACAACGCCGAGCAGAGCACCCATCTGAACGGCAGCGTCCAGGCGTACTCGCGCATCGTGCAGCCGGGCAGCATCCTGTTCGGCTACGCCTTCTACAAACAGCCGACGCGCGACGGCGGCAAGGGCGCGCCGTACCGCCATCCGCAGTCCTTCTTCTTCTCCGGCGATCCCGGCTCGCCGCCGGACGCGCCCATGGTCAGCCAGAACTACAGCAACTTCCGCGCGCAAAAGCCGGACCCGAAACGGACCTGGCTCAAAGTGGCCGAAATGTGCCCGGCCAAGCCGGAATGGTGCTGCCTGTTCGCCACCGATTGCCCGGACAAGGGCAAGGCGGACGCGCCGGCGGCCGACAAGGCCAATGCCCAAGCCGACCCGAGCTGGGCCACCCTGCAGCCGTAAAGGAATCGCCATGAGTTATCTCGACTCTCCCCGCATCCACTTTTCCGGCTACTTCCAGTCGGACGTGTCCACCGTCAACAACAATGTCTGTTATTACGATTCCGACGCCTTCAAGGAGCAATACCAGGAGTACGGCGACGGCGGCTGGAATCCGCAGGGCACCGCCATCTTCCGCTTCGTCAGCTGCAGCGTCACCGGCGCCAGCCTCAACGGCAAGCCCATCACCAGCAGCGCCCAGGACCCCATCATCGGCATGGCGATGGAAAACGCCGATTGCCGCGCGCCGGGCAAGATGGCGGACCTGGACCCGCAGCAGCAAATGGTGTCGCAGATCTGGGCCTTGCAAGTGCGGCTGACCGATAATGTCGAGCGCGCGCTATTCATCGGCGACATGCTGCCGGTGGGCTTCATGAATTTGTGGCTGCGCCAGCAGCACGGCGTCCGCTCCGACCAGCAACTGGCCGCCAACTACCAGTCCATCCTGGAAAACGTGCAATGGCACGGGCACAGCCGCTCGCCGGTGCTGGAAGCGATGCGCAAGGCCAGCCAGCACGGCCTGCTGGCCATCGAGTTCAATCTGTTCGGCTACGGCCGCGACCCGTCCATCCCGCGCTACACCCAGGGCCATATCGTCGGCACCATCGGTCCCTATCACGAGCGCGAGCCCAAGCATTTCGTGCTGGGCCGGCAAATGACCGCGCAACTGGATCAGGACCCGGACGCCTACCCGCTGGTGCCGGCAGGCGGCGTGTACTGCTTCCAGTGCAAGAACCACCCGGAGCGCCAGACCCTGACCGCGGACTTCGGCAACGCGCTGCCCATCGTCGACGCCAGCGGCGCCTTCGTCGATCTGGGGCCCTTGACGCTGGCGGTGTTGAAACAGCCGGCGCAAGCGCCGATCAGCGCCAGCCTGAGCCAGGACCAGGTCATCGTGCTGGGCCAGGTGGCCTATGACCCGCCGCAGCCGGGCGCGGCGGCCAGCGACGAGCCGTCGCCGTGGTTCTGTCAGACCGCGGCGGTCCAGGACTTCGACTACTCGGCCATTCCGGGCGCCAGGCAGGCGCTGGAAGCCTGCCCGCTGCTGTTGCTGAGCCCGTCCGGCTCCGGCTACCAAGTACTGGTGCAAGAGTCCATCGACGGCCTCTATGTGCGTTCCGACGAACATGTGCTGCGCTTGAACGCCGGCGAGAAGTTGCCGGTCAGCTTCTTCGCCAGCCGTTACGGCCAGCCGCTGTCCGCGCAGGTGAACGTGGAACTGCTGCCCGACGGCGCCACCCTGATGGGCGGCGGCCAGCCGCTGCCGCCGTCGCCGCCGCACAACAAACCGGTGCTGCCGCCCCCGATCAGCGTGCCGGCGGACGCGGTGCAGTACCCGGCGTCCTTCCACACCAACGACGGCGGCCACGGCCGCGCGGTGATCGGCGCGATCCCGGCCGGGCCGGGCAATCCGCGCGGTTATATCGACGGCCAGTTGTACGGCATCGGTTATCAACTGCAGCAGCAACCGCAGGACTATGTCAGCAACTACTGGAACTTCGTCAGCGTGCTGGCCTTCGACCGCGTGCCGGAGCCGGAGCACCCCACCTGGTACGACGATATCCGGCCCATCTTCGTCCAGTACGGCAACCTCTATCCCATCATGAGCAAGCATGTGGTGGACCTGGGCGATTACGACTCCGTGGTGCGCCATCTCGACATCCTCAAACTGGCGTTCTCGCTGCCGATGAGCGATCCCAATCACATGCCGGTGCCGCGCGATCTGTCCGACGACAAGCGCGCCATCATCCTCAAGTGGCTGCGGCGGACCGACGCCCAGGGCAAGCCGCTCAAGGGCACGCCGTCGGCCAAGGCCGCCGCCGCGCCCGCGCCGCAGGCGGTGGACGCCAACGCGGTGGCGGTGACCTTGGACGATCTGCAAATCGCCGGCAAGAGCGCGGTGGTGCTGCAACGCCAGGCGCAGCGCAAAGCCGCGCCGTCGAAGGATTGAGGGAGAACAGACCATGATTCGCTTGCAACGCAGCATCATCCACGGCATCCGCGCCGCCAAGACCGCGGCCGACCTGCACTACTACCTGCAAAACGCGGTGGAACTGGAGCATGCCACCATTCCGCCCTATCTGACCGCGATGTTCTCGCTGAAGGCGGGCTACAACGAGGAAATCCGCCAGCTGATCCACAGCATCGTGATGCAGGAAATGCTGCACATGTGCATCGCGGGCAACATCCTGATCTCCATCGGCGGCCATCCGCAGATCAACAAGCCGCCGTTCATCCCCAAATATCCGGGGCCGCTGCCGATGTCCATCGGCGGCGAGGGCTTCATCGTCGGCATCGAACCGTTTTCCAAGGAGCTGGTGTTCAACACCTTCATGGTGATCGAGGAGCCGGAAGACCCGGTGCCGGTGGAAACGCCCAAGCTCGCCGCCGAGGACGAGCCGGACTACGCCACCATCGGCGAGTTCTACGACGCGATCAAGAAGAAGATCAAGGAACTGGGCGACGGCATCTTCATCCCGGCCACCGTGCCCAAGCAGGTGCTGGGCTGGTTCTCGCCGGAGCGGCTGTTCCCCATCACCGACGTGGCCAGCGCCCTGCACGCCATCAACATCATCATCGTCGAAGGCGAGGGCACCAGCACCAACCCGAACCAGTCGCCGGGCAACCCGGCGCACTACTACAAGTTCGGCGAAATCTACTACGGCCGCCGCATCGTCAGCACCCCGGACGGCGGCTACGCCTACGCCGGCGCCCCGGTGCCCTACGACGAGGACGGGGTGTACCCGATGGTGTCCAACCCGCAGGACTACGACTACCAGGACAACACCCAGGCCAAGGTGAGGGTGGAGGCCTTCGCCTACAGCTACAGCAGCCTGCTCAACGCCTTGCACCAGGCCTTCAACGGCGAGCCCAAGCGCATCGATACCGCCATCGGCCTGATGTACGACCTCAAGGTGCAGGCGGTCAGCCTGATGGAAACGCCGGTGGCGCCGGGCAGCGAGCAGACCGCCGGGCCCAGCTATCGCTACGTGAATACGCAAGGAGGGATGGACACCAGCGATTAACGCCGTCCGCCATTGCGCAAGGCCACAGCGGTCCGGCGGATGCCGGGCCGCGTTTGCCATCTCGCCGAGTCGTCAACGCGCGGCAGACACTAGAACAGCTTCTTAGGAACACAGCCATGCCACTGCCAGCCAGCAAGTCCCCGCTCAGCCCGGATCCGGGCGGCCGCAGCGCCGGCGCCATGACCATGCAGCGCTTCAGCGTGCCGTTCGAATACCCGGTGTATTTCGGACGCGGCCTGCTCAGCGATCCCGGCAACCTGCTGCTATTGCAGGCGATCTGCCGGCGCGAGCCGGAACGGCGCCATCGCTTCGTGGTGGCGATAGACCAGGACGTGGCCGCCGCCCATCCGCGGCTGCCCGCCGCCTTCGAACGCTACGCCCGGCGCCACCGCGCGGCGCTGGAACTGGCCGCGCCGCCGCGGCTGGTGCCGGGCGGCGAAGCCTGCAAGAACGACCCGGAGCAGCTGTTCGCGCTGCAAGGCTGGCTGCAGCACTGCCATGTCGACCGCCACAGCTGCCTGGTCATCGTCGGCGGCGGCGCGCTGCTGGACATGGCCGGCTTCGCCGCCGCCACCACCCATCGCGGCGTGCGCGTGGTGCGCATGCCCACCACGGTGTTGGCGCAGAACGACTCCGGCGTCGGCGTCAAAACCGCGATCAACGCCTTTGGCGCCAAGAACTTCCTCGGCGCCTTCGCGCCGCCGTTCGCCGTGCTCAACGACTACGACTTCATCGCCAGCCTGCCGCGCCGCGACCGCATCGCCGGCATCGCCGAAGCGGTGAAAGTGGCGGCGATACGCGACCGCGCCTTCTTCGACTGGCTGGACGCCAACGCCGAAGCGCTGGCCGCCGGCGACGACGACGCGATGCAATGGATGATACGGCGCTGCGCCGAACTGCACCTGAACCACATCGGCCAGGGCGGCGACCCCTTCGAGTTCGGCAGCGCCCGGCCGCTGGATTTCGGCCACTGGGCCGCGCACAAGCTGGAAGCGCTGAGCGGCTACGCGCTGCGCCACGGCGAGGCGGTGGCGATAGGCCTGGCGCTGGACTGCCGCTACGCGGTGCTGGCCGGCCTGCTGCGCGAAGCGGCCCAGCTCAGCCTGCACCGGTTGCTGCTGCGGCTGGGCTTCGCGTTGTGGCACCCGGCGCTGGACTGGCGCGACGGCGAGCGCCGCCAGCTGCTGGCCGGCCTGGATGAGTTCCGCGAACACCTTGGCGGCGAACTGACCATCACCCTGCTGCAGCGTTTGGGGCAGGGCGTGGAAGTGCACGCCATCGACGCGGATCGGATGAACGCGGCCATAGACTGGCTGCGCGACAGGAGTGATGACCATGTTGCTGCTTAACCCCCAATCCCGCCCGGACAGCCAGGCGGCCGGCCAATTCCCCGCGACCCACCTGAGCTATTGCAGCAATATCCACCCCGGCGAAAGCTGGTCGGAAATGCGCGCTCAACTGGGCTTCCACCTGCCGCGCATCAAGGCGCGGGTGGCGCCGGACCGGCCGTTCGGCATCGGGCTGCGCCTGTCTGCGCTGGCGTCGCGGCAACTGGAGGCCGCGCCGGCGCTGGACGAGTTCCGCGCCTTCCTGGCCCAGCACCAATGCTATGTGTTCACCATCAACGGCTTCCCCTTCGGCGCCTTCCACCGCCAAGCGGTGAAGGACGCGGTCTACCTGCCGGATTGGCGCGACCCGCAGCGGCTGATCTACAGCAACCGGCTGGCCCAGTTGCTGGCCGCACTGCTGCCGGAGGAAATGAACTACGGCAGCGTCAGCACCGTGCCCGGCGGCTATCGCCAGCACCTGAGCGGGGATGGCAGCGCCGCGCTGTGGATTTCCACCCATCTGCTGGAACACGCGGTCTTCCTGCACCGCCTGCACCGCGACAGCGGTCGCCGCATCGTGCTGGCGCTGGAACCGGAACCGGATTGCCTGCTGGCCACCAGCGAGGACGCGGTGGCCTTCTTCGAACTGCACCTCCTGAGCCGGGCCGCGCTCAACCAGGTGGCCAAATGGTGCGGGGTCAAGCGCGAGGAGGCCGAAGCCATCGTGCGCCGCCACCTGGGCGTGTGCCTGGACGCCTGCCACGCGGCGGTGGAATACGAGCAGCCGGAAGACGCGGTGGCGCGGCTGGAACAGGCCGGCCTCTCCATCGCCAAGTTGCAGCTCAGCTCCGGCCTGCGCGTGACGCGGCCGGACCGGATGGCGGCCGAGGCGCTGCGCGCCTTCGCCGAAGACACCTATCTGCACCAAGTGGTGGCGCGGCGCGGCAGCGAACTGCTGCGCTACCCGGACCTGCCGATGGCGCTGGCGGCATTGCCGCAGCAAGCGGCGGACGAATGGCGCATCCACTTCCACGTGCCCATCTGCCATGCCGCGCTGGGGCCGTTCGCCAGCACCCAGGACTTTCTGTCGCGGCTGCTGGCGCAGCAACGCCTGCGGCCGATATGCAGCCACCTGGAAGTGGAAACCTATAGCTGGAGCGTGCTGCCGCCGGCCCATCGCCAGGGCGACCTGGGCGAGGCGATCTGCCAGGAACTGCAATGGGTGGAGGGCCAGCTGCGATGAGTGGCCAGCGCGCGCTGCCGATACCCAAGACCAGCGCCCGGCGACGCCTGTCGCGGCGCCACGCGCGCCAGACCCGGCGGCGCGTGGCCGGAGTCTGGTCGCTGGCGCTGCGCCTGGGCCGGGTGTCCAACCTGCCCACGGTGTGGAGCAATGTGCTGGCTGGCGCGGCGCTGTCCGGCCACGCCGTAAGCGGCGGCGCGCTGGCCTTGCTGCTGCTGGCGCTGTCGCTGATCTACGTGGCCGGCATGTATCTGAACGACGCCTTCGACCGCCGCATCGACGCGCGCGAGCGGCCGGAGCGGCCGATTCCCGCCGGCCTGGTGTCGGCGCGGCTGGTGTTCCTGGCCGGCTACGCGCTGCTGGCCGCCGGCGTCGCCGTGCTGGCGGCGCTGGGCCCGTCCGCCTTCCTCGCCGGCCTGTGCCTGGCCGCCACCGTGCTGGTGTACGACCTCTGGCACAAACGCAACCCGCTCAGCCCGCTGCTGATGGGCTTGTGCCGGATGCAGGTCTACCTGATCTGCGGCCTGGCGCTCAGCGGCGGCGCGCTGTCCGGCCTGCTGCTGCTGGCGGCGCTGGCGCTGCTGGCCTATCTGATCGCGCTGACCTATGTGGCCAAGCAGGAAGGCCGCGCCGGCCTGGGCCGGCTGGCGCCGCTGCTGGGCCTGGCCGCGCCGCCGCTGTTCCTGCTCAGCCAGCCGTTCCAGCCCTGGACGCTGCCCTTCCTGCTGCTCAGCCTGGGCTGGAGCGCGCACTGCCTGCGCCTGGCCTGGCCCGGACCCGGCCGCGACATGCCGCGCGCCGTCGGCGGACTGATCGCCGGCATCGCGCTGGCGGACGCGCTGTTCATCGCCGCTGCCGGCCTGCCGCAGTGGGCGGTGCCGGCGGCGCTGGCCGCCTGGCTGACCCTGAGCTGGCAACGCCGGGTGCCCGGCACCTGAACGGAGAGTCGCATCATGGAAATGCAAACCATGCTGGCGGATCAGATCCACGCCAGCCTGCTGGACGCCGCGGACCGCCACAACGCCGCCCAGGCGCTGGTGTGGCTGGAGTCCTGTCGCCGGTTCGCCGCCGCGCCGGACCCCGAGGCCGCGCGCCGGCTGTTCAGCGTGGCCAAGCGGCAACTGGCGGCGCTGACCCTGCTGCCCAAGGGCGCGCTCAAGGCCTTGCAGGCCCAGGGCGTGCTGGCGGCGGAAGCGTGGTCGCCCGGCGACGCCGGCCGCGCGCTGCTGCTATTGCGCGCGCTGGCCGCCGGCGCCGGCTTCGAACTGGGGTTCGACCTCTACCGCGGCGGCGATAGCCTGGAACAGCAGGCGGTGGTCAAGACGCTGATCCTGCTGCCCAAGCCGGAAGACTGGCTGGCGCTGGCCACCGACGCCAGCCGCAGCCACGTGGCCGGCGTGTTCCAGGCGCTGGCCTGCGACAACGCCTACCCGGCGCAATGGTTTCCCGATCTCAATTTCAACCAGCTGGTGCTCAAGGCGCTGTTCACCGGCGCGCCGGCGCGGCATATCGCCGGCCTGGAACGGCGCTGGAGCCCGGAACTGGCACAGATGGTGGCCGCCTACGCCAGCGAGCGCCGCGCCGCCGGCCGCAGCGTGTCCGACGACATCGTTTTCCTACTGCAAGGACTGCATCATGAAAATGTTTGATCCGCACATCCACATGACCTCCCGCACCACCGACGACTACCAGGCGATGAGCCGGGCCGGCATCAGCGTGGTGGTGGAGCCGGCGTTCTGGATGGGTCAGCCGCGCCGCCATGTCGGCAGCTTCGACGACTACTTTCTGTCGCTGCTGGGCTGGGAGCGCTTCCGCGCCGCCCAGTTCGGCATCCGCCACTTCTGCACCCTGGGCCTCAATCCCAAGGAAACCAACAACCCAGACGTGGCCGACGGCGTGATGGCGCTGCTGGAGCGCTACCTGGACAAGGATGGCGTGGTGGCGGTGGGGGAAATCGGCTTCGACGACGAAACCCCGGCCGAAGAGCGCTACTTCGCCCGCCAGCTGGAACTGGCGATACAGTTCGACCTGCCGGCGCTGGTGCACACCCCGCACCGCGACAAAAAGGCCGGCACCGTGCGCAGCCTGGCGCTGGTGCGCGACAGCGGCATCGCGCCGGAACGGGTGCTGATCGACCACAATACCGAAGAAACCCTGCCGCTGGTGCTGGACTCCGGCTGCTGGGCCGGCCACTCTATCTACCCCAACACCAAGATGGACGAGCCGCGCATGGTGGCGCTGGTGCGCCAGTACGGCAGCGAACGCATCATCATCAACAGCGCCGCCGACTGGGGCGTCAGCGACCCGCTGAAAGTGCCCAAGACCGTGGACGCGATGCGCGCCGCCGGCATCGCCGAGCGCGACATCGAAACCATAGTCTGGCGCAACCCGCTGGACTTCTTCGCCCAGAGCGGCCGTCTGGACATCGAAGAAGCCAACAGCCCGCTGGCGGTGGACCAGCGCCGCCTGTACCAGGGCAACTCCGTGCTGCGCGGCCAGAACCCGCAAGTGGACATCGTGGACTGAAACCATGCAACGTACCCTGGTGTTGAACGTGGTGGGCCTGACCCCGCAGTTGCTGCGGCACGCGCCGCACCTGAGCCGGCTGGCGGCGCGCGGCGCGCAGCGGCCGATCAGCGCGGTGATGCCGGCGCTGACCTGTACGGCCCAAGCCACCTATCTGACCGGCCTGCTGCCGCAGGCGCACGGCTGCGTCGCCAACGGCTGGTATTCGCGCGAACTGGCGGAGCCGCTGTTCTGGAAGCAGAACAACGCCTTGATCCAGGGCGAGAAACTCTGGCACGAGGCCAAACGCCTGCACGCCGGCTTCAGCTGCGCGCAATTATTCTGGTGGTACAACATGTACGCCGACGTGGACTGGAGCGTGACCCCGCGCCCCATCTACAAGGCCGACGGCCGCAAGCTTCCGGACTTCTACTGCAATCCGCCGGAACTGCACGCCGAGCTCAGGCAGAAGCTGGGCGATTTTCCGCTATTCCACTTTTGGGGGCCGGCGGCGGACATCCGCTCCAGCCGCTGGATCGCCGACTGCGCGCTGCACCTCTACCGCTCGCGCCAGCCCACGCTGACCCTGGTCTACCTGCCGCATCTGGACTACTGCCTGCAACGGCTGGGGCCGGACCATCCCGGCGTGGCGGCGGAAGTGGCGGCGGTGGACCAGCTGTGCGGCGAACTGATCGAGCAGGCGGACCGCGATGGCGGCCACATCATCGCCTTGTCCGAGTACGGTATCACCCCGGTCAGCAACGACATCGCCATCAACCGCATCCTGCGCATGGCCGGCTGGCTCAAGGTGCGCGAGGAGCAGGGCGAGGACAAGCTGGATTGCGGCGCGTCGGCGGCCTTCGCGCTGGCGGACCACCAGATCGCTCATGTCTATGTGCGGCAGCCGGAACTGGTGCCGGAGGTGAAGGCGCTATTGCTGGAGCTGGACGGGGTGGAGATGGTGCTGGACCAGGCCGGCAAGCGTTTGCTGGGCCTGGATCATCCGCGTTCCGGCGAATTGGTGGCGGTGAGCCGGCCGGACCGCTGGTTCAGTTATTACTATTGGCTGGACGACGCGCACGCGCCGGACTTCGCGCGCACGGTGGATATTCACCGCAAGCCGGGTTACGACCCGGTGGAGCTGTTCCTGGACCCGACCTTGAGCTGGCCGAAGTTGAACATTGGCTGGACCTTGCTGAAGCGCAAGCTGGGCATGTGCAGTCTGTTGGAGGTGATTCCGCTGGACCCGTCCCTGGTGCGGGGTTCGCATGGTCGTCCCACCTTGAATCCGGAGCATGGGCCGGTGTTGATCAGTTCTTTGCCGGAGGGTTTGCCGCCGGGGGCGGTGCCGGCGACGGGGGTGAGGGATGTGATCATGAATCATTTGTTTGGGGAGGTGGAGGCGGGGGTGGGGTATGGGGTGCATGGGGTGATGGAGTAGGGGTTTGGGTTTATTCCGGTGATAGGGTTGTGATGGGTGATGGTTTTTCTGTTGAATCCGCTGCGCGGATGATGGTTTGCATTGCCGGGGCTGCCCGGCAGGCAGGAAGGGGAATTTGCTCGGCCAAATTCCCCTTCACCCCAAAGGCCGCCCTGCAAGCCTGGCCTGCGGCTTCCCGCCGGGTCCCGTCAGGCCCGAGGCGCGGCTGAACTCGCAGCGCGCTAACGTCGCGCTGCTCGAACAGGCAGCCGCTTAAGACCTCGGGCCTGCCACCCGACGGCAGGCTTGAAGGGACCAGGGGCGCGTCGCAAACGTGGTTTCTCCTTGGCTCTTTGGAGATATCCACAGAAAAGGGAATAGCGCAAAGTTACCCACAGAGCGGCCCAAGCAGTGAATCAACTACCTCCTATTTAGAGAATTGACCACCTCGTGTAGCACCCAGGTGTCCCCTCGGGACGCGCCGGAGAAAAAGAGGTCTGCAAGGTTTTAAGCGGCTGCTTTGTTTGAGCGATTTGACGCTAGCAAATCGCGAGTTCAGCCGCGCCTTGCAGGCCTCTTTTTCTTCGGGGTTTCGCGCCCTGGGGGACGAGGGGGGATGAAAGGGGGCGGCGGTCCGCCCCCTTCCCGTTCGCCGGGCGGAACCGGCCCTAAATCAATATCCGCGAAGCGGATTCAAAACCAGATCACTCAACAAGTAAGCCACGCTCAAGCAAAGCAACCACCCCACCTTGACCCCAAGCGTCCCCTCAGGAACAATCCCCACGTTGCCGCCCACACGCGGCACACGGGATTGGCGTCCCGTTCGTGTGTACTACCAGCCTACGCAGCATACTGCGCGGGCTGTTTCACCATGGCGGTGCTGTTTGGCAGGCGCATGGTGGGAGAGTGCCATGCACTCACCGGTCTGGTACACACCCGGTACGCCAATCCTGCCACGCGCCTGCCTAATACCTCAGCCTTCCCCGGCAGGTGGTTTATCTTGTGTCACAGCAGGAGAAACACCATGCATCACGCTCAAAACTTTCCCCCACGCCGCCGTTACAAGTTGAGCTCGCTAGAGCAACAAGAAGCCCTGCTCCCCTTCGTCCGCTTCTGCCCCGGCCGCACCTATGCGCATTACTGGCAGATGCCCACACCCAGCAAGGATGGACCCACCGACCACGCCTACGGTCGTGAATGCGCGGCCCATCTACTGCAATGGCTGAAGGACAACCGTGAATACGTTGGTAAAGGCCTGCTCAGCCGCGTGGCGCGCGACATCGACTTTGAAGACCGCGATGGCCGCGGTCAGTGGATGGGCTTCTTCAACTATCTGGAAATCATGATGCTGCTGGGCGCCGATCGGGTCCGGGTTTATCGCCATGTGGATAGCCAGCACCGGTTTTACCTGGCACAGGAACAGCGCTTCAGCCTGGAAGCGCGCTTCCGCCGTGTCCGCTTGCAAAACCACTAAGCGCCTTGCGTGGGCATCGCCGCGCTCCACCCTACCAAGCTGATACCGTTTGTCACAGCACGGAGCGCACGCAAAAACGGGGAGGCCATGGGCCGCCCCGCTTAACTCAAGCGGCTACGCTTATTCCTGCAACAGCGCCGCCCGGCGCTCAATCCCCTTCACCTCCACCTTCAAGGCCTTGGCCAGACGCTCGCCGTATTGGCGGTCCGCCTTGTAGAAGTGCGACAGCATGATGTCGCGAGTCTCCACATTGCGCACCTTGGCCAGGTCGCCGGACAGATTGCGGATCAAGTCCGCCTGGTCCTGCGCGCTCAGCGAGCGATAGAACTCGCCGGCCTGCTGGAAGTTCAGCGTCTTGGCGATGGCCTCCTGCTGAGTGTTGCCCTGCAAGGGCAGGCGGCTGTGCTTGAACTGCGGGTCCTGCGGCTTGGGAGCCAGCCGGCTGGGCTCGTAATTGACGCTGCCCTGGCGGCCGGAGGCGTTTTGCGCGCCGTCCTGATTGTTGTTCACCACCTCAACCCGCGGGCGGTTTACCGGCAATGCCTGGAAATTGGTGCCGACGCGGTGCATCTGGGTGTCCAGATAGGAGAACAGCCGGCCTTGCAGCAAGCGGTCTTCCGAGGCCTCGATGCCCGGCACCAGATTGGCCGGGGACATCGCCACCTGCTCGGTGGCTTCGAAGAAGTTGGCCGGCACCTGGTTCAGCGTCATGGTGCCCACCTTGCGCTCCGCCACGCCGGTCCACACCTTGGTGGGGTCCAGCGGGTTGAAGGCGAAGCGGTTCATGTCCTCGGGCTGGATCAACTGCACGTACAAGTCCCAGGACGGGTAGCGCTTCTGCTCTATGCTTTGCAGCAGGTCCGCGGTGGCGTGGCTGACCGATTGGCCCTGCACCTTGGGCAGTTCGTCCGGGCGCAGATTGCGTTCGCCCTGGCGCGATTTCCAGGTGAACTTGGCGTATTGGTAGCGGCCGTCGGCGGCCACCAGCTTCAGCGCGTGCACGCTGCTGCCGTTCATTTCGCGGTAATTGGCCGGGGTGCCGTAGTTGGAGTACACCCGGGTCAGCATATGGGTGGATTCCGGCAGATGGGAGAAGAAGTCGAACACGCGGTTGGGGTCTTGCTCATTGCTGACCGGGTCCGGCTTCAGCGAATGCACCATGTCCGGGAACTTGATCGCGTCGCGGATGAAGAACACCGGCAGGTTGTTGCCCACCAGGTCCCAGTTGCCCTGGGCGGTATAGAACTTGGTGGCGAAGCCGCGCGGGTCGCGGTCGGTTTCCGGCGCGCCGCGGCTGCCGATCACGGTGGAGAAACGCACGAATACCGGCGTTTTTTCGCCCTTGCGGAACACCAGGGCGCGGCTGACGTCCTGCAAGCCTTCGCTGGCGACGAAAACGCCGCCGGCGCCGGCGCCGCGCGCGTGTACCACGCGTTCCGGGATGCGCTCGCGGTCGAAGCGCTGCAGTTTTTGCAGCAGCTGGATGTCTTGCAGCAGGGTGGGGCCGTTGGGGCCGGCGGTCTGGCTGTTTTGGTTGTCGCCCACCGGCGCGCCGTTGTCCTGGGTCAGGTTGGCGGCTTGGGCCAGGGTGGCGCTACAAGCCAGCGCCAGGGTGAAAAGCTTGCGGTTCACGGAAAAGGTCAGAACTGACATTGGCACTCCCATAAATTATTAGAACATTTACTAAGGGAGCGGCCATTATCGGAAGCGACGATAGTTTTGTTAAATCTTAAATTACAATTTGTTTGATAGTGTTTATTAATGGAACGGAAACCGCCTCATTCCTCCGCCAGCAGTCGTTCGATGCGGCGGTCCGGCACCAGCCAGATCAGCGCGATCAGCGCGTACATCGCCGCGGACAGCCATTCCCAGTGGAAGGCGGCGGCAATGCCGATCAGATAGCACAGCGGGGAGAGCTTGCCCTTGATGTCCTTGCCCAAGGCCTCGGACAGCCGGCTGCGGTTGCCGGGCAGGCACAGCAGCGATTGCTGCATCAGCCACCAGGCCAGCGCGCACATCAGCAGCACCACGCCGTACAGCGCCACCGGCAGCGGCGCGAAGTGGTTTTCGCCCATCCAGCCGGTGACGAAGGGGATCAGCGACAGCCAGAACAACAGGTGCAGATTGGCCCACAGCACGCGGCCGTCCACGCGCTGGATGGCGTGGAAGAAGTGATGGTGGTTGTTCCAGTACAGGCCCACGTAGATGAAGCTGAGCACATAGCTGAGGAAGACCGGCCAGTGCGCTTGCAGCGCCGCCCAAGTGGTGTCGTGCGGCACTTTCAGTTCCAGCACCATGATGGTGATGATGATGGCGAGCACGCCGTCGCTGAAGGCTTCCAGCCGGTTCTTTCCCATAATGTCCCTATCAGCTGTTTCAATCGGATGATAGGGGCAGTATAGACGGCTTTCAGAGCGTGTTTACGATCTAGCGAGCAAGAGCGAGACAAGGCGAAAACGGCTGAAGAAGCGGAATGGTCATACGGTACATGAGCATTCTGAAGTCGTTTTCAACGCCGTTTCGCCGACGCGCAGCAGATCGTAAACAGGCTTTCAGCCCGGCTGCTGGGCCGGCGCGGGGCGGTAAGGCAGGCGGATGCGGGTGACGAAGCGCTCGCCGTCCAGGCGCGCGTTGAGCGAGGCCTCGGCGTCGAAATACAGCTCCAGCCGCTCGGCCAGATTGTCCAGCGCCATGTGGTGGCCGGGCGTGGCAGCCGCCGGTTCCGGGTTGACCGGATTGCTGATGGTCAATTCCAGCTGCTGCTCGTGGCGGCGCGCCTGGATGCGGATCTCGCCGCCGTCGGGCAGCCGTTCTATGCCGTGGAACACCGCGTTTTCCGCCAGCGGTTGCAGGATCAGCGGCGGCAGCGCCGCGTCCAGCGGCGCTTGCACGTCCCAGCTCACTTGCAGGCGCGCGCCCAGGCGCACCGCTTCTATCGCCAGATACATGGACGCCAGTTCGATCTCGCGGCCCAGCGTGGATTGCCGCGCCGGGTCCGCCAGTTGGGCGCGGAACAGATCGGCCAGGTTTTCCAGCACCATTTCCGCCTTGTCCGGCTGGGGGCTGATCAGCGCGATGGCGGCGTTGAGGCTGTTGAACAGGAAGTGTGGGCGGATGCGCGCCTGCAGCGCGATCAGCCGCGCTTCGGATAGCGCCGGCGACAGCGCGCGCGCGCGCAGATTGAGGTAGTGCTGCATCAAGCCGCCCACCGCGCCGGCCAGCAGCACCTGGCCCCAGGGCATGGGTTCCAGCGGGCTGAGCAGGCGGCCGCACAGGGCGAAGGACAGCAGGCAGACGCCGGCGGTGGCCAGCACCGTGCGCCGGCGGCGGTGCAGGCGCGGGCCCAGCAGCGCCAGCAGGCCCAGGCTGAGCAGGGCGCCGGGCACTTGCTGGCTGGCCAGGCGCAGCAGCCGCCAGGCCGGCGGTTCGCCGCCGCCGTCCAGCAGCAGGCCGCCCAGCAGGAACAGGCCGAGCAGCAGCAGCGCGCGCAGTTGCACGCCCAGGTTGCGGTAGTCGGGCAGGTTGGAGGGCGGCGGTGGCGGCATGAGGGCGCGGGGGGAAATAGGATAGCCGCATCATAGCAAGGAAAACCCGCACTGGCCGAAGGCGCTCGCCGCTGGCATAGTAGGGGATTCCCGGCGGCGCCGCGCGCCCCCGGAGTTTCGCCAAGTTTTTCGTCCGCAGCCATCGTAGAAAGCATTGCCATGCAAGATCAACACGCCTGGTCCGGCCGTTTCTCGGAGCCGGTATCCGAACTCGTCAAGAAATACACCGCCTCGGTGGATTTCGACCGACGATTGGCCGAATTCGACATCGAGGGCTCGCTGGCCCACGCCGCCATGTTGCAGCGCGCCGGCGTGCTGTCCGCCGAAGACCTGGCTGCGATCCGACGAGGCATGGCTGAGGTGTTGGACGATATCCGCGCCGGCCGCTTCGAGTGGAGCGTGGATCTGGAAGACGTGCACATGAACGTGGAGCGCCGGCTCACCGACAAGATCGGCGACGCCGGCAAGCGCCTGCACACCGGCCGCAGCCGCAACGACCAGGTGGCCACCGACATCCGCCTGTGGCTGCGCGCGCAGATCGACGCCATCGTCGGCCTGATCGGCGAGCTGCAGCACAGCCTGCTGGACCTGGCGGAACAGCACGCCGAAACCGTGCTGCCCGGCTTCACCCATTTGCAGGTGGCGCAGCCGGTGACCTTCGGCCATCACATGCTGGCCTATGTGGAAATGCTGGCGCGCGACGCCGAGCGCATGAGCGATTGTCGCAAGCGCGTCAACCGCCTGCCCTTGGGCGCGGCGGCGCTGGCCGGCACCACTTTCCCGATCGACCGCCATTACACCGCCCAGCTGCTGGGCTTCGACGATGTCTGCCACAACTCGCTGGACGCGGTGTCCGACCGCGACTTCGCGATTGAATTCACCGCCGCCGCCAGCCTGGTGATGGTGCATCTGTCGCGGCTGTCCGAGGAGCTGATCCTGTGGATGAGCCCGCGCGTCGGCTTCATCGACATCGCCGACCGCTTCTGCACCGGCAGCTCCATCATGCCGCAGAAGAAGAACCCGGACGTGCCGGAGCTGGTGCGCGGCAAGTCCGGCCGCGTGGTCGGCCATCTGATCGCGTTGGTGACGCTGATGAAGGCGCAGCCGCTGGCCTACAACAAGGACAACCAGGAGGACAAGGAGCCGCTGTTCGACACCGCGGACACCTTGATCGACACCCTGCGCATCTACGCCGACATGATGCGTGGCGTCACCGTGAAGCCGGAGGCGATGCGCGCGGCGGTGCTGCAGGGCTTCGCCACCGCCACCGATCTGGCCGACTACCTGGTGAAGAAGGGCGTGCCCTTCCGCGACAGCCATGAGGTGGTGGCGCTGACGGTGCGCCACGCCGAGCAGCAGGGCGTGGACATCGCCGATCTGTCGCTGGCCAAGCTGCGCGAGTTCTCGCCCTTGATCGAGGACGATGTGTTCGCGGTGCTGAGCCCGGAAGGCAGCCTGGCGCAGCGCGACCACGTGGGCGGCACCGCGCCGCGCCAGGTGCGCTTGCAGATCGAGCGCCACCGCCAGCGCCTGCGGGCCGAATAAGAACGGCTAACCAAACCCCTGATGCTGCGTTGCGCCGACTTGCCGTGCTCGTGGTACATGAGCATTTTGAGCTGGTTTTTAACGCGGTATCGCTGAAGCGCAGCAGACATTGAACAGGTGCTAAGCGCCGGTCTAGCCTGATCACGACAGGGCCGCGCGCCGCCGGTTTCGGCGGTGTGCGGCCCTTTGTTCTTTTCCGGAGGCCCGGCCTAGCGCGATGGCATGGCCGATTGCGGCAATTTATATCAATATCTAGTCAATCAAAGACATTTTATTAAATAAATCTTTCTAATTAGCTTTTCCGACTCGGACTAAACCGTTATCTTTAGCGCCTGACTTCGAGGGCTTCGCACGACAGCGGCGCCGCGCGCCGCGCGGCGGGTGTCCGAACCTCCTCCGGGGCGACGCGGCAAGACCCGGCCGCCCCTCATCCTGACAGTCCCCGCCTTTTCATGATTTCTTCGCCAGCGTCAGCCATGACGCGGATGGTCGCGCGTGGTCATGGCCCGGGCGCAAGGCTGTCCCTTGTCATTCCGTCACGCCGGGGAACAACGTGTTTAGTCGCCATCGCTTCCGTCACCTGATCAGCCGAGGCAATCAATTCCGCGGCAGCCTCAATGCCGCGGAATGGGCCTTGGTGCTGCTGGTGGCCCTGTTGCCGGCGGCGATAGGCCTGCCCCTGACCTGGAACCGCTACCAGCTGGACGTGCAGGCCCAGTTGCAAAGCGCCGCGGCGCGCGCGGTCAAGTCGGTGGACCAGGTGTTCGGCCAGGTGGACCGCTCATTGGACGAGGCCGCGCCGCTGGCCGGGCAGCCTTGCCGGCAGGCGCGCGCCCGGCTGGTGTCGCTGGCGGCCTTCGATCCCTATATCCGTTCGCTAGGCCTGCTGGACGGCCGCCGCCTGTACTGCACCTCGGTGCTGGGCGCGCAGGACACGGTGTTGCCGTTCACGCCGTCGGCGCCGCGGCAGCTGATCTACCGCCAGGGTTCCGGGCCGCTGTATCCCAAGCGCCCCTTCCTGATGCGCACCTTGCTGACCGGGCAGGGCCAGGGCGTCGTCGCCAGCGTGGAGCTGGCTTATTTCAGTCCGCTGCTGCCGGGGCAGGCCGACGACGGCCGCAGCGGCTCGCTGTTGGTGTTGAACGGCCAGCAGGCGGTGCTGTCGACCCAGGCGGGCGTTGCCGGCGTGCCCGCCGACGCGGCGCTGCGGGTGATGGCGGCGTCGAAGCGCTATCCGCTGGCGGTGCAAAGCTGGGTGGACGCCGATTACCTGTGGAGCGGCGCGTCGGCGCGCCTGTTGCGCGCCTTGCTGCTGTTGCTGCCGGTGGGCGTGGTCGGCGCGGCCTTGCTGCTGGGCTATCTGCGCAAGCGCGGCTCGGTCAGCGGCGAAATCCAGCTGGCGCTGCGCAATCAGGAGTTCCTGCCTTACTACCAGCCGGTGTTCGACGCCTGCGGCCGCCGTTGCATGGGAGTGGAGGTGCTGCTGCGCTGGCAGCATCCGCGCCAGGGCCTGGCGCCGCCGGACTTGTTCATCCCGGTGGCGGAGGCCTCCGGCATGATCATCCAGATCACCCGCTACCTGATGCGGCGGGTGGCCGCCGACATGGCCGCGCTGCCCCTGCCCGAGCGCTTCTTCGTGGCGCTCAATCTATCGCCCAGCCATCTGCAGCACGCGCAGCTGGTGGATGACTGCCGGACGTTTTTGCAACACTTCGCGGACGCGCCGCCGCGGTTGGTGCTGGAAGTGACCGAGCGCGAGCCTATCCGGGTGACGCCGCAAAGCCAGCAGGTGATGGCCGCGCTGCGGCGGATGCGGGTGCAGATCGCCATCGACGATTTCGGCACCGGCCACAGCAGCCTGGCCGAACTCAACCGCATCCATGCCGATCACCTGAAGATAGACCGGGTGTTCGTGGCGGCGATAGGCAGTGATTCCATCGCCAACCGCATCCTGGAGATGATCATCGACCTGGCCAAGCAGCTGCGCATCACCATGGTGGCCGAGGGCGTGGAAACCGAGCAGCAGCGCGCCTATCTGCAGCGGAGCGGCGTGCATTATCTGCAAGGTTATCTGTTGGCGCGGCCGATGCCGCTGGAGCAACTGCGCGATTTCCTGGCGCGGCTGAAGGAGCCGCAAGAGGAGGGACAGGCGGCTGGTTGAGTAAAAAATACGCAATAAACGAACACTATTGGCCGATATCAAGCTGGAATAGTGGTTCTGTTTGCCGCTGACCCGCAAAATATGTTACTAAAGTGACGTGATTTTCGATTCCGAATAGTTATGAGCCGCTCACCCCGTCACGACAAGATTCTGCAGCTGGTCCGCGAAAACGGCTTCATGCCGATCGAAGAGTTGGCCAGGCTGCTCGATGTCACCCCACAAACCATCCGCCGCGATATCAATCAGCTGTGCGAAGCCAATCTGTTGCGCCGTTACCACGGCGGCGCCGCGCTGGGCAGCAGCGTGGAGAACGAGGATTATTTCGCGCGCAAAGGAAAATTCCAGAGCGAAAAGGCGCATATCGCCGACATGATCGCCAGCAGCATCCCCGATCATGCCTCGCTGTTCATGAGCATAGGCACCACCATAGAGGCGGTGGCCCAGGCGCTGACCAGCACGCACAAGGGTTTGCGGGTGATCACCAACAACATCCACGTTGCTTCCATCATGTCCACCAATCCGGATTTCACGGTGATGATCACCTCCGGCACGGTGCGCGCGTCCGATGGCGGCATCACCGGCGTGGCCACGCTGGACTTCATCAATCAGTTCAAGGTGGACTACGCCATCATCGGCGTGTCGGGCATCGAGCCGGACGGCTCGCTGCTGGACTTCGACTACCGCGAAGTGCGGGTGGCGCAGGCGATGATGTCCAACGCCCGTCACCGCTACCTGGCGGCGGACCACAGCAAGTTTGGCCGCAACGCCTTGGTGCGCATGGGCCATATCAGCGAGTTCCACACCGTGTTCACCGATTCGCTGCCGCCGGAGCCGGTGACCAAGCTGCTGGAAGAGCAGGGCGTGCGCCTGGTGCTGACCGAGGCCTGAGAAGCTTCCAAAGCCGCTTCGGCGATACGGCGTTAACAGGTTTTGAGAACGCGGATCGTAAACAGGCATCCTGGATGCGGCGCTGAGCGCCGCGGCCGAAAAAAAGCCCGGAACCTCTCGGTGGTCCGGGCTTTTTCGCGTCCGGGCCGGACTCAGCCCGGCATGGTTTCCACCCGGTTGCGGCCGTTGGCCTTGGCCAGGTAGAGCATTTCGTCGGCCTGCTGCACCAGCTCGGTGCTGGAGCCGGCGCTGGCCAGCGAGCTGATGCCCACGCTGAAGGTCTGGCGGAAATCGCCGTCCGGCGCGCGCTGCTGAATCTGGCTGAAATCCTGGCGCAGCTGATCCATCAGCTCCAGCGCCTGCTGCTGGCTGGTGCCCGGCAGCACGATGGCGAATTCCTCGCCGCCGTAGCGGCCCACCAGGTCGCTGCTGCGCAGCCGCTCCTTGAGGAAGCGCGCCAGATTGATCAGCAGTTCATCGCCGGCCGGGTGGCCGTGACTGTCGTTGATGGCCTTGAAGAAATCCAGGTCCAGCATCGCCAGCGACAGCGGCCGCTGTTCGCGGCGCGCGCGCTGGATGCTGTATTCCAGTTGGCCGTGCAGATGGGAGTGGTTGAGCAGGCCGGTGAGACTGTCGTTGATGATGTAGGAGCGCAGCTTGCGATAGCGGCGCGCGCGGTTGATCACGGTGACGATCAGTTCTTCCGGCGCCACAGGCTTGGTCAGGAAGCCGTCTATGCCCAGGGTCAGCGCGTCCAGTTGCACCGCCTGGCGTTTCTCCACCGACAGGAACACCACCGGGATGCCGTCCAGCAGCCGCTGCTGGCGGATCACCTTGGCCAGTTCCATGCCGCTGCACTGCGGCATGTACATATCCATCAGGATCAGGTCCGGGCGGAATTGCTCTATCATTTCCAGCACCCGCTCCGGCTGGGTTTCCTCGCGTGTTTCCACGCCCTGGGCGTTGAGCACGCTGGAGTAGAGCCCGGCCAGCGATTCCATGTCCTCCACGATCAGCACGCGCAGCGGCTCGCGTTTCTCGCCCAGATCGCCAAAGCTCAATTGATCTATCAGCTGATGCGCCTGCAGCGGCCAGTCCAGCAGGCTGCCGGCGCCGGCGCGCACCGCCGCCAGCCGCGCCTGGAAATCGTGCAGCGGCGAGGTCAGGATCAGCGGGCAGATGCTGCTGATGGTGGGCGCCAGCAGCAGGATGGGGTCGTTGGCGGCGAATTCGGTGAAGGCCACCACCGCTTCCGGCGCCTTGTCCTGCAGCGCCTGGGCCAGCTTGGCCGCCTGCTGGATCACCTTGGCGTGGATGCCGTAGCAGGACAGCTGCTGGATCAGCGGCGTGGCGTCCACGTCTTGCGGCAGCCATAGATAGAGGGTGACCAGGCCGCCGCCCAGCAGATTGTCGTAGTCGATTTCCGGCAGGCCGTCCTTGCGTTCCATCATGCCCAGCTGGCTGACCAGGCCCAGGTGATGGCGCAGGCGGTTGTAGCGCTCGTTTTCCGACGGCTGGCTCTGCGGCTGTTGGATCCAGCCTTGCAGCAGCCGCGACAGGGTCTGGATTTCCCCGGTGATTTCGTTCAGATCCTGCTCGCGCACCAGATCTTCCAGCCGCAGGATCAATGACAGCAGGTGGGCGGCCAGCGGCCGCTCCCAGCGCGTGACCAGCATGTGGCCGATGCGATCGATTTCCTGTGCCAGGTGCACACGTTGTTTGAAAGCCTGATGTTGCGACATGATCGAGTATTCCCCGGTGGACCCGGTCGTCCAATATTCAAGTTCTGAAGCCGCGCCTGAGGCGCGCTGTTATAATTCGCCGTTGGATTGCAACGGCCTGGCAAAAATTTTTAATGAACGTTTTTTACGAAGAGAGCGGCGGCTTTAAGGTCGGCAGCATCGTTTCGCGCAATGACGCTAGTCTGCAAGTGGATACCCAGCATGGCAAGCGCGCCAAGATCAAGGCGGCGAATGTTTTCCTGGAGTTTAGCTCCGCATTGGGCGATTTTCTGCCCATGGTAGAGCAACTTGCCGCGGATATTGACCTGGATTTCCTGTGGGAATGCTGCCCGGACGATGAGTTCGGCTATGAGGCGCTGGCTGCCGATTACTGGGGCCACGCGCCGTCGGCGGCGGAGTCCGCCGCCATTGTGTCGCGGCTGTATGGCGCGCCGATGTACTTCTACAAGAAGGGCAAGGGCCGCTACAAGAAGGCGCCGGAAGAGGCGTTGAAGGCGGCGCTGGCCGGGCTGGAGCGCAAGAAGCGCGAGCAGGAGCAGATCGAACAGTGGGTGGTCGAGCTGAAAGCCGGCCAGCTGCCGGAGGCGATCCGCAGCCAGTTGATGACATTGTTGTGGAAACCCGACAAGAACACGCTGGAGTTCAAGGCCTTCGACCAGGCCGCGCGCGAACTCAACCTGCCGCCGCTGCGGCTGGCGGACAAGGCCGGCGGCATTTCCTCGGTGCCGGACTACCTGATGGCCGGCTTCATGCTGGAGTTCTTCCCCAAGGGCCGCGGCTTCGGCAAGTACGAGCTGCCGGCGTTGCCGGAAGATCTGCCGCTGTCGCCGGTGCGCGCTTTCTCCATCGACGACGCCAACACCACCGAGATCGACGATGCCTTGTCGGTGCAGGACTTGCCCAACGGCAACAAGCGCGTCGGCATCCACATCGCCGCGCCCTCGCTGGGCATCGGGCTGGATTCGCCGCTGGAAAAGCTGCTGCTGTCGCGCCTGTCCACCGTCTACTTCCCCGGCGACAAGATCACCATGTTGCCGGACGACCTGGTGGAAATGTTCACGCTGAAGGAAGGCCACGACTGCCCGGCGCTCAGCCTCTACGTGGAGGTGACGCCGGAGTTCGAGCCGGTGGCCTACGAGAACCGCATCGAGAAGGTGCATATCGCCGCCAACCTGCGCCATGGCGCGCTGGAGCAGTTCTTCAATGAAGCAACGCTGGCCTGCGATCCGGGCGTGGACTATCCGTTCAAGCAGGAGCTGATCTGGTTCTGGCAGTTCGCCGAAGCGCTGGAGAAGCGCCGTGGCAAGTACGATCCGACGCGGCCGGTGCAGATGGATTACAACTTCGACGTGGTCGACGGCAAGGTGCTGATCACCTTGCGCAAGCGCGGCGCGCCGATGGACAAGCTGGTGTCCGAGTTGATGATCCTGGCCAATAGCGAGTGGGGCCGGATGCTGGCCGAGGCCGACATTCCCGGCATGTACCGCGCGCAGAGCATGGGCAAGGTGCGGATGACCACGCGGCCGGAGCCGCACACCGGCCTGGGCGTCGCCCAGTACGCGTGGGCGACGTCGCCGCTGCGCCGCGCCACCGACTTCATCAACCAGCGTCAGCTGATGTCGATGATCCGTGGCGAGAAGCCGCAGTTCGAGCAGGGCGACGCGATGTTGTTCGCCATCCTGCGCGACTTCGACACCACTTACTCCGCCTACCTGGGCTTCCAGGACCGGATGGAGCATTTCTGGTGCCTGCGCTGGTTCAGCCAGGAAGGCATCAGCGCGCCCACCGCCACCTTCATCAAGGAGGACTTGGTGCGCATCGACGGCCTGCCGATGCGGGTGCGCATCCCGGGCCTGCCGGAGCTAGCGCGCGGCGATCGCATCCAGCTGTCGGTGATCCGCATCGATGAGTTGATGCAGGAGATCGAGCTGCGCTGCGTGGGTGTGCTCGGCCATGTCGACGCCGCCGAGGACGAGGCGTCCGAAGCAGAGCCGGAGACGGGCGAGGCGGACGGCCAGGCCGGTTGAGTCCGCCCTGCGAGAGGTGTGAAAAGGCGGCTTGGGCCGCCTTTTTTGCGTCCGGCCGGAGGGGGCTTAGAGCCTGTTCAAAATCTCGCGAGCAAGAGCGAGACAAGGCGTTGCGGCTGAGAAAGCGGAGTGTACATACGGTACATGAGCATTTCGAAGCGGCACTCACCGTGTCGCGTCTCTCGACGCGCAGCAGACTTTGAACAAGTTCTCAGAACATCTCGTCCAGCGCGGTGCACGCCTCGCGCAACTCCGGCAGCGCCGCGGCCAGGTCCTCGCGTTTCAGGCCGGCGCGCTCCATCACATTGGCCGGCAGCGTCGCCAGCATGTCTTCCTCGCTCATCGCGTGGCTGAAGCCGGAAATCATGAAGGAGGCCAGGCCGATCAGCAGCGCGTACGGCGACACTTCCTCGTTCAGCAGATCATGCTGGTTGAAGATGGCTTCCTGGATTTCGTCCGGGAAACTCCAGCGCCGCGCCAGTTCGGCGCCCACCTCGGTCAGGTCCATGCCCAGCAGCATGCGCTCGGTGGCCACCCGATCGGCGCCGCCGGCGACGATCTTGTCGATTTGCAGCGCCTGTTCCGGCACCGCCACGTAGAGCACCAGTTCGCCGATATTGGACAGCAGGCCGCAGGTATAGCCCAGCTGCGGGTCCAGCCGGGCCAGCTTGGCCAGCCGCTTGGCGGCGTTGGCCATCGCGAAGCTGCGCTGCCAGAACGCCTTCATGTCGAAGCCCTGGATGCCCAGCGTGGCGCCGGTCACGCCGGAGGCGATCACCAGCACCCTGAGGTTGTCGAAGCCGAGCAGGACGATGGCGTCGTCCAGCGAGCCCACGCGGCGGCTGCCGCCGAAGCGCGCGGTATTGGCCAGCCGCAGCACGCGCGCGGTCAGCACTTGGTCATGTCCCACCTTGTCGGTAATGTCGTCTATGTTCACGTCGGTGCGGTGAAAGCTGGCCACCAGTTCCTGTACCACTTTGGGCACCATGGGCAGCTTGCCCGACGCTTTTTCAAATATTTCCGCCACTTGCATAGGGGTCTCCAATAGGTGAGCCGTCGCCGGCGCGGGCGTGGGCCGGCAGGCGATGAAGTCCTGCTTCTTGAGCTTAGGCAATTGGCGGGGGAAAGGAAGGACAAAACCGGACAGGGGCGGGCCGGCGGCGGGCGGCCCACCAAAAAAAACAGGGCCGGGAGGCCCTGTAAAGAAGCAACGTCGTTTAATTCCTATGCAGCTGGCTCGCTTCCAAGGCCAGCTGGGTGATGCGGTCCCAGTCGCGGTTGGCGATGGCATCGTCCGGGGTCAGCCAGCTGCCGCCCACGGCCAGCACATTGGGCAGCGCCAGGTATTCCGGCGCTTTCTTGATGTCGATGCCGCCGGTGGGGCAGAAGCGCAGATCGGAGAACGGGCTGGCCAGCGATTTGAGCAGCTTGACGCCGCCCACGGCCTCGGCCGGGAACAGCTTCTGGATGGTGAAGCCTTCGTCCTGGGCGCGCATCGCCTCGGACGGGGTGGCGATGCCGGGAATCAGCGTCAGATTGGCGGCGCGGGCGGCGGCGCCCAGCTCCGGGGTGAAGCCGGGGCTGACGCCGAATTGCGCGCCGGCGTCGATGGCGGCTTCCACGTGGGCGCGGGTGCGCAGCGTGCCGGCGCCGACGATGGCGCCCGGCACTTCGTCGCGCATGCGGCGCATCGCCGCCAGCGCGGCCTTGGTGCGCAGCGTCACTTCCAGCACGCGCACGCCGCCGGCCACCAGCGCCTGGGCCAGCTCAACGGCCACGGCCGCGTCGTTGACGATGATCACCGGAACAACCGGGCCTTGGCGCAGCAGGGTCAATGCGTCCATATTCATTTTCTCCAAGAAGCGGGGTGGAAGTCGGGATGGCGGAAGCTGGTGGCGCCGGCTTCGGCGTGGTCTGCCACCGAGCGGAACACCGCGAACAAATCCCGGCCCATGCCAAAATCATTATGCGTCAGGTCGGCCTGCGCCGGTTCGCGCGCGGCCCATTCGGCCTCGTCCACCAGCACGGTCAGTTCGCCGCTATTGGCGTCCAGCCGCACCGGGTCGCCGTCGCGCACCTTGCCGATCGGTCCGCCGGACAAGGCTTCCGGCGATACGTGGATGGCGGCCGGCACCTTGCCGGACGCGCCGGACATGCGGCCGTCGGTGACCAGGGCCACCTTGAAGCCGCGCTCCTGCAAGATGCTCAAGGCCGGGGTCAGCTTGTGCAGTTCCGGCATGCCGTTGGCGCGCGGGCCCTGGAAGCGGATCACCGCGATGAAGTCTTTTTCCAGCTCGCCGCGCTTGAACGCCGCCAGCATGTCGTTCTGGTCGTGGAAGATCAGCGCCGGCGCTTCCACCACCCGGTGTTCCGGCTTGACCGCGGACACCTTGATCACTGCGCGGCCCAGCTTGCCGGACAGCAGCTTGAGGCCGCCGTCGGCGGAGAAGGGATCGGCGGCGGTGCGCAGCACGCTGTCGTCGCCGCTGTCGGTCGGCGCGTCGCGCCATTTGAGTTCGCCCTGCTCCAGCCACGGTTCCTGCGCGTAGCGCGACAGGCCGCGGCCGGCCACGGTGCCCACGTCTTCGTGCAGCAGGCCGGCGGACAGCAGTTCGCGGATCACGAAGCCCATGCCGCCGGCGGCGTGGAAGTGGTTCACGTCGGCCTTGCCGTTGGGGTAGGCGCGCACCAAGAGCGGCACCACGGCGGAGAGTTCGTCGAAATCGTCCCAGTTCACATCGATGCCGGCGGCGCGCGCGATGGCGACGATGTGCATGGTGTGGTTGGTGGAGCCGCCGGTGGCCAGCAGGCCGACGATGGCGTTGACGATGGACTTCTCGTCTATCATCTCGCCCACCGGGGTGAAGGCCTTGCCCTGGGCGGCGATCTTGGCCGCCTGTTTGGCGGCGGCGCGGGTCAGCGCCTCGCGCAGCGGGGTGCCCGGATTGACGAAGGCGGCGCCGGGCAGGTGCAGGCCCATGATCTCCATCAGCATCTGATTGGAGTTGGCGGTGCCGTAGAAGGTACAGGTGCCGGGGCCGTGGTAGGACTGGCATTCGGATTCCAGCAGCGCGTCGCGGCCGACCTTGCCTTCGGCGTACAGCTGGCGCACCTTGGCTTTTTCATCGTTGGCGATGCCGGTGGTCATCGGGCCGGCGGGAACGAACACCGCCGGCAGGTGGCCAAAGGACAGCGCGCCTATCAGCAGGCCGGGCACGATCTTGTCGCACACGCCCAGATACAGCGCGGCGTCGAACATCTGGTGGGACAGCGCCACCGCGGTGCTCATCGCGATGATGTCGCGCGAGAACAGGGACAGCTCCATGCCCGGCTGGCCCTGGGTCACGCCGTCGCACATCGCCGGCACGCCGCCGGCGAACTGGGCGGTGGCGCCGGCCGCCAGCGCCGCCTCCTTCAGCAGCGCCGGATAGGTTTCCAGCGGCTGGTGGGCGGACAGCATGTCGTTATAGGAAGAGACGATGGCCAGATTGGGGCGATGCTCTTCCTTGAGATGGATCTTGATGCCGTCGGGCATGGCGGCGAAGGCGTGGGCCAGATTGGTACACGACAGTTGCGAGCGCTCCACCCTTCCCTGATGGGCTGCGGCGCGCACTCGGTCCAGGTAGGCGGCGCGCGTCGCCTGGCTCCGGTTGACGATGCGCTCGGTAACGGCGGACAGGGTGGGGTGCAAGGCCATGATGACGTTCCGTGTTGAAGTGGGTTGATAGTAGTTTTACTACACTCAAAATGCAAGACGCGCTCCAGCGCCGCACAAGCATGATACGCCGGGCGACACGACGCTACACGCGCCATTACAGCGATTGGCCGATTTGTTTGCTTTGGGGCAAAAGGTGTTGCAAAAGCGGCCTGCGCCCGCGTGATGACATGGACAAGGTAAAAGCTGGTGGTAATATAACTACATCTACAAACATCTCGAGATGGAAGATCAGGATGGATACTCGTACTACGCCAACCCCGGCCTTCGATATGGTGTTGTTCGGCGGCGCCGGCGATCTGGTGATGCGCAAGCTGCTGCCCTCGCTGTACCAGGCGCACGCCGCCGGCCTGCTCAACCAGCAAGGCCGCATCCTGGCGCTGGGCCGCAAGGACTTGAGCCGCGACGACTACCTGGCCTTTGTCGAGAAGAACTCGCGTCAGCACGTCAAAACCCATTTCGACGCCGCCGCCTGGGACAGCTTCTGTGCGCGGATCGAGTATCTGAAGGTGGATGCCTCGCAGCCGCGGGATTTCCCGGCGCTGGCGGACAAGCTCAAGGACGACGGCGACCGCGTGGTGGTCTGTTATCTGGCCACCGCGCCCAATCTGTTCGCCGGCATCTGCGAGAACCTGGCGGCGGTGGGCCTCAATAGCGGCAATGTGCGCGTGGTGCTGGAAAAACCGCTGGGCACCGACCTGGATTCCTCCAACGAGATCAACGATGACGTGGCGCGCTTCTTCAAGGAAGAGCAGCTGTACCGGATCGACCATTACCTGGGCAAGGAATCGGTGCAGAACCTGATGGCGATCCGCTTCGCCAACGCGCTGTTCGAGCCGCTGTGGCGGCGCGAATGGATACACGATGTGCAGATCACCATCTCCGAAGACCTGGGCGTGGGCAGCCGTGGTGATTTCTACGACGGCACCGGCGCGCTGCGCGACATGGTGCAGAACCACCTGTTGCAATTGCTGTGCATCGTGGCGATGGAGCCGCCGGCCAATATGGAAGCCGACGCGGTGCGCGACGAGAAGCTCAAGGTGCTGAAGGCCTTGCGCCCGTTCAGCGAGCAGGACGTGGCGGCCAAGACCGTGCGCGGCCAATACAAGGCCGGCGCCGTGGGCGGCCAGCCGGTGGTCGGCTATCTGAACGAGCAAGGCATCCCCGCCGACAGCCAGACCGAGACCTTCGTCGCGCTCAAGGCCGAGATCGACAACTGGCGCTGGGCCGGCGTGCCCTTCTTCCTGCGCACCGGCAAGCGGATGCAGGAGCGGGTAGCCGAGATCGTCATCAACTTCCGCGATGTGCCGCACCAGCTGTTCAACGGGCCGATGAGCGGCAGCCACACCGCCAACCGGCTGGTGATCCGCCTGCAGCCGGAGGAAAGCATCCGCCTGTACTTCCTGGCCAAGGAGCCGGGCGACAATATGCGCCTGCAGCCGGCCTATCTCGACCTGGACTTCTATAAAGCGTTCAAAGTGCGCCGCGCCGATGCCTACGAGCGCCTGCTGCTGGACGTGATCCGCGGCAAGCTGGCGCTGTTCATGCGCCGCGACGAGTTGATCGAGGCCTGGCGCTGGGTGGAACCCATCATGGACAGCTGGAGCCGCAGCAGCAATCTGCCGCCCAAGCAGTACACCGCCGGCACTTGGGGTCCGGCGGCGTCCAGCGCGTTGTTATCGCGCGATGGGATAGGCTGGCACGAGGAATGCTGAGCCGCATGGAGGCATCCATCTGTTGCGCGTCCCGATCTCGGGGCGGCGATGCTGACCTTAACTTCTTACCCGCGGAGCGCCGCTGATGAACTGCGTAGAATTCTCCGATAGCGAGCAACAGTCGACCGCGCTGGCCAATAGCGTGGCCGCCAGGCTGGGCGCCGCCATCGCCAGCCAGGGCGCCGCCGTGCTGGCGGTGTCCGGCGGCAAATCGCCGATTCCCTTCTTCCACATGCTCAGCACCATGGCGATAGACTGGTCCAAGGTGAGCATCACCCTGGTGGACGAGCGCTTCGTGCCGGACAGCCATCCGGACAGCAACGCCGCGCTGGTGCGCGCCCATCTGTTGCGCGACCGCGCCGTGGCGGCGCGTTTCCTGCCCCTGGTAGAAGACGCCGCGGACATCGACGCCGACGTGGCGCGCGCCAACGCCGCTTTCGTTCCGCCCACCGTCGCCATCCTGGGCATGGGCGAGGACGGCCACACCGCTTCGCTATTTCCCGGCACCGACGAACTGGCGGCCGGCCTGGACCCGGCGTCCGCCGCCGCCTTCCTGGCGGTGACGCCCAAGACCGCGCCGCACCGCCGCGTGTCGATGAGCTATGCCGCGCTGCTGCGCGCCGACTGTCTGATCCTGTCCATCCAGGGCGACAAGAAGCGCCAGGTGCTGGACGCCGCCGCCCAGGGCGTCAGCGACGCGCTGCCGATCAGCCATTTCCTGGCCCAAGACAAGGTAGCGCTGGATGTCTACTGGTCTGCCTGAACAATGGCCGCGGCTGCTGGCCGATATCGGCGGCAGCAACGCCCGCTTCGCGCTGGAAACCGCGCCCGGCGTGATCGAGGACATCGAGGTGCTGCCCTGCGCCGGCTATCCCACGCTGCTGGACGCGGTGCGCGCCTATCTTGATCTGGCCGGCGCGCGCGCGGTCGCTCATGCCGCCTTCGGCATCGCCAACCCGGTGCTGGGCGACTGGGTGCAGATGACCAATCACCATTGGGCCTTCTCCATCGAGGCCACGCGCCAGGCGCTGGGTCTGACCACGCTGCTGGTGATCAACGATTTCACCGCGCTGGCGCTGGCGTTGCCGCATCTGTCGGCCAGCGAGCTGCTGCGCATCGGCGGCGGCGAGGCGGAAGCCGGCGCGCCGCTGGCGCTGATCGGCCCCGGCACCGGCCTGGGCGTGTCGGCGCTGATTCCGTATCCGGGCGGCCATGCGCCCTTGTCGGGCGAGGGCGGCCATGTCGGTTTCGCCCCCTTCGACGAGCGCGAGGCCGACATCTGGCGCCACGCGATGCGGCGCTTCGGCCATGTGTCCGCCGAGCGCCTGCTGTCCGGCTCCGGCATCCCATTGATTTATCAGGCCTTGTGCGAGCGCGCCGGCGAAACGCCGGCGGCGCTGGACCCGGCCGAGGTCACCGCGCGCGGCCTGTCCGGCGCCTGTCCGAGCTGCCGCGAAACCCTGGAAGTGTTCTGCGGCATGCTGGGCGGCGCGGCGGCGAATCTGGCCCTGAATCTCGGCGCCCGTGGCGGCGTGTATCTAGGTGGTGGTATTGTGCCGCGTCTACGCGGTTTTTTTGAACAATCACCATTCCGCCGCCGCTTCGAGGATAAGGGACGGATGTCCGGCTATCTGGCCGCGATTCCGGTCTATCTGATCGTCAGCTCCTACCCGGCCCTGCCGGGCGTGGCCGCCCATCTGGCGGCCGAACTGGCGAAGGCCCGCGCCCGACCCCGGGCGCATCCTGACGACGGCGCGGCAGGAGAGTAAATACATGCTTGAACGTATCAGGAGCCAATTGGAGATCCTGTCCTCGGCCGAGCGCAAAGTGGCCGAGCTGGTGCTGGAACAGCCTTACACCGTGATCCAGGCGGCGGTGGCCGACATCGCCAAGAACGCCGGCGTCAGCCAGCCCACCGTGATCCGCTTTTGCCGCACCGTCGGCTGTTCTGGCTTGCCGGACTTCAAACTGAAGCTGGCCGGCAGCCTGGTCACCGGCGTGCCCTATGTGCACTCCAGCGTGCGCCCGGAAGATCCGACCTCGGAAATCGTCGCCAAGGTGTTCGACAACACCGTGTCCGCGCTGCTCAAGTGCCGCAACGACGTCAATCCGCAGGCGATAGAGTCCGCGGTGCGGCTGCTGACCGACGCGCGCCGCATCGAATTCTACGGCCTGGGCAACTCCGGCATCATCGCCGCCGACGCCCAGCACAAATTCTTCCGCTTCGGCATTCCCACCGTCGCCTATTCCGACACCCACATCCAGATGATGGCGGCCTCGGTGCTGGGCCCGGGCGATGTGTTGGTGGCGATTTCCAGCTCCGGCCGCACGCTGGAATTGCTGGAAGCCGTGGATGTGGCGCTGTCCGCCGGCGCCAGCGTGGTGGCGCTGACCACCAGCGGTTCGCCGCTGGCGCGCCGCGCCACGGTGGCCCTGATCGCCGACACGCTGGAAGACAATGAAACCTATAGCCCGATGATTTCGCGCATCGTGCACCTGGTGCAGATCGACATCCTGGCGGTGAGCGTGGCGCTCAAGCGCGGGCCGGGCCTGATCAGCCAGCTGGAAAAAACCAAGCACAGCCTGAAGAACCGCAGGCTGGACAACAAAACCGAAGAGGATTGACCATCATGAGCGGACTGACCGAACTACCGGCCTGGCAGGCACTGTGGGACCATTTTGCCGAGGCCAAGCACCAGCACATGCGTGATTTGTTCGTCTCCGATCCGGAGCGGGCGGAACGCTATGCGCTGGAGGTGGGCGGCCTGTTCCTCGACTACTCCAAGAACCGCATCACCGATGAAACGCTGAAGGGCCTGATGCAGCTGGCGCGCGAAGCCGGGCTGCCGGCCAAGATCAAGGCCATGTTCAAGGGCGAGAAGCTCAACAGCACCGAAAACCGCGCGGTGCTGCACGTGGCGCTGCGCAACCGCACCAACTCGCCCATCCATGTGGACGGTGAGGACGTGATGCCCAAGGTCAATTCGGTGCTGGAGCGCATGGGCAAGTTCGCCCACGCGGTGCGTTCCGGCGAATGGCTGGGTTATACCAATCAGCCCATCACCGACATCGTCAACATCGGCATCGGCGGCTCTGACCTGGGCCCGCTGATGGTCTGTAGCGCGCTCAAGCCCTTCGGCCATCCGCGCTTGAACATGCACTTCGTCTCCAATGTGGATGGCGCCCAGCTCAAGGAAACGCTGAAGAAGGTCCATTCCGAGACCACGCTGTTCGTGGTGGAGTCCAAGACCTTCACCACCCAGGAGACGCTGACCAACGCGCTGACCGCGCGCGACTGGTTCCTGCAGCGCTCGCGCGATGAAAGCGCGGTGGCCAAGCACTTCGTCGCGGTGTCCACCAACCAGAAGGCGGTGGCGGACTTCGGCATCGACCCGTCGAATATGTTCGAATTCTGGGATTGGGTGGGCGGCCGCTACAGCCTGTGGTCGGCCATCGGCCTGCCCATCATGCTCTACCTGGGCGAGGAGAACTTCACCGAACTCCTCAACGGCGCCCACATCATGGACCAGCATTTCAGAAACGCGCCGTTCGAGCAGAACATGCCGGTGCTGCTGGCCATGATCGGGGTCTGGTACATCAATTACTACGGCGGCGGCAGCCATGTGATCGCGCCTTACGATCAATACCTGCACCGTCTGCCGGCCTTCATCCAGCAACTGGACATGGAGTCCAACGGCAAGCAGGTGATGCTGGACGGCCAGCCGGTGAATTTCGAGACCGCGCCCATCATCTGGGGCGAGACCGGCATCAACGGTCAGCACGCCTTCTTCCAGCTCTTGCACCAGGGTACCCATATCTCGCCCATCGACCTGATCGCCTCGGTGCAGAACTGCTCCAGCCTGCCCGGCCATCATGAAATCCTGCTGGCCAATGTGTTCGCCCAGGCCGAGGCCTTCATGCGCGGCAAGACCGCCGACGAGGTGCGCGCCGAGCTGAAGGAGCAGGGATTCAAGGGCGAGGCGCTGGAAGCGCTGGTGCCGCACAAGGTGTTTGGCGGCAACCGCCCCACCAACACCCTGCTGATGAGCCGTTTGAACCCGCGCAACCTGGGCTCGCTGGTGGCGCTGTACGAGCACAAGATCTTCGTCCAGGGCGTGATCTGGCACATCAACAGCTTCGACCAATGGGGCGTGGAGCTGGGCAAGCAACTGGCCAAGACCATACACGCGGAGCTGATAGGCAAGCTGAAGAACGCCGAGCATGACAGCTCCACCCGTCGCTTGATCGAGCTGTACCGGCAAGCGAACCGCTGAGCTCGCTCAGCGCCGGACAAGTCAGGGGGATGCGGCACCGCATCCCCCTGACCGTTTGCGCTGGCATTTGGCGCCGATATCGTTAAACTCTTCATTAAATGCCGGCTTCAGCCGGCATTGCCTTGTCCGCCTCCCGGCGTGTCCCGCTTTCCTGTCCGCCCCGGCTTGCGCCGGCGCGGCGCATCAACCCGGAACCCTGTCATGGAAAAGATGGTGCAGTACGAAGTCCATTCCTTTATCAGCTTCACCCTGGCGATCATGCTGCTGTTCATCGGCAAGGCGCTGACCCTGCGTTATGAAGTCCTGCGTCGCTACAGCATTCCCGAACCGGTGATAGGCGGCTTCGCCTGCGCGGCGGTGGTCGCCTTGCTGTATTTCGCGTTCGATGTGCGACTGAGTTTCGATCTGCAGATCCGCGATTACCTGCTGCTGTATTTCTTCGCCGCGCTGGGCCTGAAGTCGGACCTGGCCTCCTTGCGGCGCGGCGGCAAGCCCTTGGCCATTCTGCTGGCGCTGGCCAGCGTCTTCATCGTGTTGCAGAACCTGCTGGGCATGGGGATGGCCGCCGGTTTCGGCCTGAATCCCAAGGCCGGGCTGATGGTGGGTTCGGTGGCGCTGACCGGCGGCGTCGGCACCACGCTGGCGTGGGCGCCTATCTTCAGCCAGTCGCTGGGCATAGGCAATGCGCTGGAACTGGGCATCGCCAGCAATACCGTCGGCCTGATCGCCGCCTGCGTGATCGGCGGTCCGCTGGCCCACCACCTGATCCGGCGCCACCGGCTGACCCCGTCCGCCGATACCGCGCTGGAAGTGGGCACGGTCTATGCGCAGAACCATGCGACGCTGTGCTACTACGATGTGCTGTGGGTATGGATGTGGCTGAACCTGGCGCTGATGCTGGGCTATGGTTTCAATCTGGGCTTCGTCGCCGCCGGCGTGACGCTGCCGCCCTTTGTCAGTTGCCTGATCGCCGGCATCCTGATCCGCAACCTGGGCATGTGGCTGCTGGCCAGACGCGGCCAGAGCACGGAACCGGCCTCGGGGCTCAGCCTGGCGCTGATCTCCGATATCTGTCTGGGCATGTTCCTGACCATGGCGCTGATGGGGATGCAGCTGTGGGAGCTGCACGGTTCGGTCTTGTTCGTGTTGAGCACGCTATGCCTGCAGGTGCTGCTGACCATAGGCTTCGCGTTGTGGGTGGTGTTCCGCTGCATGGGCGGCGATTACGAGGCCAGCGTGATTGCCGCCGGCTTCGGCGGCATCGGCCTGGGTTCCACCGCCACCGCCATCGTCAATATGAGCGCGGTGACGCAGCGTTACGGTGCCGCGCATCTCGCTTTCCTGATCGTGCCGCTGGTGTGCGGCTTCTTCATCGACATCGTCAACGCGCTGATCATCGGCGCGATGGCCGGGGTGTGAGCCAGCGCCGCGCGGCCGGGCCTGTCGACCTGGCCGCGCGGCGGCAAGCCGCTTACTTGCTCACGACTTCCTGCTCCACCACCATGTCCAGCACCCAGCGGATGGACGAAGCGTCGGCCGGCGGGTTCTCCACCTTGAATTCCTTCAGGCGCAGACGGTAGGCGATGCCCGGCTCCGGCTTGAAGCCTTCGATCTCGCCGTAATGCAGCTGCCACGGCTGATCCTTGCTCTCGCGGATCTGCAGGCATTGCATCGGCGCCACGCCGGTGCAGGGCTTGCGCTCGGCGGCCACGTAGACGAAGCGGGTGACGCCGCCTTCCTGCGAGGGCTGGCGCTCAAAGCTCAGCGTCTTGTCGCCGGCTTGCAGCATCAGCTTGTCGCCGTTCAATTGCACCGCGGGTTTGGCGGCCAGGAAGGCGGCCAGCGCGCGGTCGCGCTCCATCGCCTCCGGCGCGCACATCATCAGGGTGCTGGCCAGTTGCTTGCTGACCAGCTTGCCGTCTTCCAGCGACACCGGGCCGAACATGCCGTTGCAGCCGGCGCGGGCGGACACGCCGCCGTCCTTGAAGCTCAGCGTGATCGGGTGTTCGGCGGCGTCCTGTTTCCACTGGCCGTCCAGCGCGGTCAGCTTGGCGACGGGTTTATTCATGTCGGCTCCCTTGTCGGCTCCGCCCTGCGGGGTGGCGCAGGCGCTCAGGACGGCGGTGGTCAGGACGGCGAGCAATAGCGATTTTTTCATTATCGGTGTTCCGTGTTCATGGTCGGGGAGAAGATGCGCTTGGAGCGCCCGTCGTGCTCAATAGTTCAGCGCAGCTTGCTGACTTCCTCGCTGTAGACGATGCGTTCCAGCGTCCAGCGCGCGCCGGCCTCGGCCGGCTTCAGCTTGATGTAGTAGCTGACGCCGGGCCGGGGCTGGAAACCGGCGATTTCGCCTTGCAGCGGCCGCCAGTCCTGGTCGGCGCGTTCGCGCACCTGCAGGCAGCCGTCGCCGGCGTCCCCGCGGCAGGTCTTGCGTTCCGCCGCCACGTGCAGATAGGCGGGCGCGGCTGCCGGGTGGGCGTCCGGCGCCAGCCGCACGAAGCGGTATTCGGCTTGTTCCGACTTCAGCACCAAGTTCTGCGCGCGGCCGTCCGGCTGCAGGCGGAAGCGGTCGGAGAGGAAGGCGACGAAGTGCTGTTCCATCTCCATCAGCGGCGGCGCGCACAGCATGCGGGTGGTGGCCACCCGTGGCTTGCCCTTGGCGTCCAGGGTGCGCACATAGCGGTTGCAGCCGGCGAAGCCGGTCATTTTGCCGGGCTGGAAGGCCACGGTGGGCGCCTTGCCCGCGGGAGCGGGCTCCACCAATTGCCATTCGGTGCCCATCAGATTGGGCATGGCCAGCGCCGGCAGCGGCAGGGCCAGCGCGGCCAGCAGCCAGAGCGTCGGGTGCCGGGGGATGATGCCAGTGTTTTTCATCACCATACTCCGTGTATAAACAAAATCTAATATTTGTTTACAATACACCTGACAATTGTGCTTTGGGAAGCGCCGGCGGCGGAAAAAACCGCCACGGAAATAGACGGCAACAAAAAACCGCCCAAGCTTGCGGCATTGGGCGGTTGTGGATGTCTTCGGCATTATTCTCCGGCTTATAACTGCTCCACGCCCTTGAGCAGGTTCTCCACCACCTTCTTGGCGTCGCCGAACACCATCATGGTCTTGTCCATATAGAACAGCTCATTGTCCAGACCGGCGTAGCCGGCGTTCATCGAGCGTTTGACCACGATCACGCTGCGCGATTTGTGAGCGTCCAGGATGGGCATGCCGTAGATCGGGCTGGTCTTGTCCTTTTGCGCGGCCGGGTTGACCACATCGTTGGCGCCTATCACCAGCACCACGTCGGTGTTGGAGAAGTCGGAGTTGATTTCCTCCATCTCCTGCACCTGTTCGTAGGGCACTTCGGCCTCGGCCAGCAGCACGTTCATATGGCCTGGCATCCGGCCCGCCACCGGGTGGATGGCATAGCGCACATTGACGCCTTTCTGGTGCAGGATCTCGGCGAACTCCTGCAGCGCGTGCTGGGCGCGCGACACCGCCAGGCCGTAGCCGGGGACGATGATCACGCTGTCGGCGTTGGCCATCAGGAAGGCCGCGTCCTCGGCGGAGCCGGACTTGTGGCTCTTGGGACCGGCATTGTCCGCGCCGCCGCCCGCTGCCGCCTCGGCGCCAAAGCCGCCCAGCAGCACCGCGATGATGGAGCGGTTCATCGCCTTGCACATGATGTAGGACAGAATCGCGCCGGAGGCGCCGACGCAGGCGCCGGCGATGATCAGCACCGGATTGTTCAGCGTGAAGCCGATGCCGGCGGCCGCCCAGCCGGAGTAGGAGTTGAGCATGGACACCACCACCGGCATGTCGGCGCCGCCGATCGGGATGATCAGGGTCACGCCCAGCGCCAGCGCGATGGCGAGCATGGTCAGGAAGGCGGCCTGGCTGTCGCTGAGGAAGTAGACCACGCCGAAGCCGACCATGGCGATGGCCAACAGCAGATTGAGCAGATGCTGGCCCTTGAAGCTGATCGCCTTGGAGCCGAAGCGCCCGGACAGCTTGCCGTAGGCGATCACCGAGGCGGTGAAGGTGATCGCGCCGATGAAGGCGCCGATGAACAGCTCCACCTTTTGCACCTGGGTGTGCTCCACGCCGCTGTGGAAGATGGCCGCCACCGCGATCAGCACCGCGGACAGGCCCACCAGCGAGTGCATCGCCGCCACCAGTTCAGGCATGCCGGTCATCTGCACCGTCTTGGCCTTCCACGCGCCGATGGCGCCGCCGGCGACGATGGCGGACGCGATCAGCGCCAGCACCGGCTTGTCCATGATCAACAGCGTGGTGGCCACGGCGATGACCATGCCTATCATGCCGTAGAGGTTGCCGCGCAGCGCCGAGGCCGGGCTGGACAGGCCCTTGAGCGCCAGGATGAACAACACCGCGGCGATGAGATAAAGAATTGCGGACAGGTTTTCCATCTTGGTTCCTTATTTCTTCTTTTTCTTGAACATGTCCAGCATCCGCTGGGTGACCAGGAAGCCACCGAAGATATTGATGCTGGCGAGGAAGATGCCGATGGTGCCCAACACCGAGGTGAGGGTGATCTCGGAACCATTGATGTCCACCACCTGCAGCATGGCGCCGACGATGATGATGCCGGAAATGGCATTGGTCACCGCCATCAGCGGGGTGTGCAGCGCCGGGGTGACGTTCCAGACCACGTGGTAGCCGACGAAGACGGCCAGCACGAACACGGTGAGGCTGGTGATGAAGGGATCTACCATTTTGTTCTCCTTAATCCGCCGCGGGGAAGCGGACCTGGCCGTCGTGGGTCACCAGCGTGGCGGACAGCAGCTCGTCTTCCAGGTTCAGGTTCAGGCCTTCCGGCGTCAGCAGCAGGCCGAGGAAGGTCAGCAGGTTCTTGGCGTACAGGCTGGAGGCGTCCGCCGCCAGCAGGCCGGGCAGGTTGATCTGGCCGACGACGGTGACGCCGTGTTCCAGGCGCACGGTTTCGCCGGGGCGGGTCAGCGCGCAGTTGCCGCCGGTTTCCGCCGCCAGGTCCACGATCACCGAACCCGGCTTCATCGCCGCCACCACCTCGGCCGATAGCAGCTTGGGCGCCGGCTTGCCGGGGATCAGCGCGGTGGTGATCACGATGTCGGCCGCCTTGGCGTGCTTGGCCACCAGCTCGCCCTGGCGCTGGCGGTAGCTCTCGGACATTTCCTTGGCGTAGACGCCGCTATTCGCCATTTTTTCTTCCTCGCTCATCGGCACTTCGATGAACTTGGCGCCCAGCGATTCCACCTGCTCCTTGGTGGCCGGCCGCACGTCGAAGGCCTCCACCACCGCGCCCAGGCGCTTGGCGGTGGCGATGGCCTGCAGACCGGCCACGCCCACGCCCAGGATCAGCACCCGCGCCGGCTTCACCGTGCCGGCCGCGGTCATCAGCATGGGCATGAAGCGCGGGTAATGCTGGGTGGCCAGCAGCACCGCGCGGTAGCCGGCGATATTGTTCTGGCTGGAGAGCACGTCCATGCTTTGCGCGCGGGTGCTGCGCGGCAGGAGCTCCAGCGCGTAGGCGGAAATGCGCTTGGCCGCCAGCGCCGGCAGGCTGTGGTTGTGATAGGGGTTGAGCTGGCCGATCAGGCTGGCGCCGTCCTTCAGCGCGGCGATGCCGTCCTCGTCCAGCGGGCGCACCGTCAGCACGATGTCGGCCTGGGCCAGCGCCGCGGCGCGGTCCGCCGCGATGGCGGCTCCGGCTTCCTGGTAGGCCGCGTCCGGCAACGCGGCGGCGAGTCCGGCGCCGCGCTCGATGGTGACGGCATGGCCGCCGGCAACGAGCTTCTTCACCGTTTCCGGCGTAGCGGCCACGCGGTGTTCACCGGCCAGCCTCTCGGCTGGGATAGCGATATGCATGGTCTTCCTTTCCTGCGATTAGATAACAAAGATTCCAGATAGCGAACGCCCGTGCGGCGCAAAATCGAACGAGCGTTTGAATTCAATTAAAGGCATGCGGAATTTGCCCGCGCAACACTTATATTGCCGACCATATACCGTCAGACAATTTCGACGGAGAAAGGGCCGGATGCTAGCAAAACCCTACAGCAGCGATGTGACGTGAATCAGACAGAGGCCAGTCAGCGGCTGTTGGTGCGGAAAAGCGGGAGAAAGACGGTGAAGCGGCCGTTGGCGGGCAGGCGGAACAAGGCGCGGAGGCGGGTACGGCCGGTCGACGCGCATATGCTGCCGGCAAGGCTTATGCAGGACACTAGCGTTGATGGCGCGGCTTGTAAAGCTGCGACAAGCGCCAGTTGCCAGCCCGATCGCGTGGCCGGGCAGGGGGTCGCCGGCTGTTGCGCGCGCGCGACGGCGGCTAGGATTGGGGCTTCTGGGCTTGGGCCAGCAAGCGCGCCACGGTGCCGTCCTGCAACATGGAGCGCAGCGCCCGGGCGATGCGGCGCTTGTGGGCGTAGCGCTGGGAATGGATGGCCAGGCCGATGCGGCGGGGTTCCGGCGAATACAACAGCAGCGGTGCGCGTTTCACGTGGCGGTGGAATTCGGCGTCGGCGGCCAGCTCGGCGGTCTGGCGCTCGTCGGCGATCAAGGCGTCGATGCGGCCGGCCTTGAGCTTGCGGAAATTGGAATCCAGCGATGGCGCCGGCTCGCGCCGCAAGCGCAGATCGCCGTCGAACTCATCCTGATAACGCACGCCTTCCACCACGCCGATCAGGAAGGGGTAGAGCTGGCGGTAGCTGTGTAGCGGTCGCGGATCGTCGGAGCGTTGATACAGCGCCAGCCGGCTGCCGGTGGCGAAGGAGGGGTCGATGAAGTCGATGAACTCGCGACGTCCGGCGGTGTTCTTCACCCCGATCACCACGTCGGCCTTGCCCTGGCGCATGTACTGCAGGCAGCGCGCCAGCGGGCAGGGCAGGAAGGCCAGCCGCAATTTGGCGCGCCTGGCCACCTCGCGCATCAGCTCGGTGTAAGGGCCTTGCGGCTCGCCATGGGCGTCCATGGTCTTCCAGGGCGGGAACAGATTGTAGGCAAACACCAGCGGCGGCTCCCCCGCCGCCGCGCATCGCAGGCTGGCCAACAGGCAGGCCAGCGCCAAAAGGGACTTGAGTTTCACAATGTTGGACAGGTGTGAACAGGCGTCGGCGGCCCCGTGCCACCAACTGCAGCCGGCTGCCCATTATCGGACGGCGGCGTCTGGCGCGGGAGAAAATTTCGCCTGCGCTGGAAAAAAACCATGAAAATAATATGGTATTGGAAATGTCCGCGTCAGCCACCTGTCCGCTTTGGCGGGCGCGGCGCTCAGCGCACCACCAGCGTTTTCACCCGCCAGGCCAGCTTGGCGTCGATGTCTGCGGTCTGCAGTTCGCGGAAATCATTGAGCGGATACATCATCCACGGGCTGAAGCCCATTTCCTCCAGCGGGTGGCCATTGATGCGCAGCGCCAGGATGGGCTGGTAGCGGCTCTGGTCTCCGGGTGGAATCACCACCTTGTATTGATCCTCGGTCACCAGTTCCACCGGCCGTCCGGCCGCGCCGACCACGCGCAAGATGGCGGAGAGGGTGGGACCGGAAAACGCCGATTTGGGCGTCCAGGTGGTCTTGGTCTGGATGGTGCGCTGCTGCAGGCGCTCAAGTTCTGCCTTGCTGAAGTGGTACTCGCCGGCGCGGGTCTGATTGGACACCTTGATCTGGCCGGTGACCACCAGCGCCGGCGGCGCGCCGGCCAGCGCGAAGGGGGAGCAGCTCAAGGACAGGGCGGCGACGAGCGGCAATATGGATTTCATGGGGCGGGCTCCAATAGCGTGAGAAATGTCGATGAAGATGACATTTTAACGGCATGAATCCATTGTCATGCTTGCCGCAACGCAATGAAAGCACCCGCCGGCCGCGATGCTGGCCCTGCGCCAATATGATGTCGCCATCAGCCGTCAAATAAATAATCTGCATTTATATTATTCAAATAAGTTATTACTTTGCTTGGTATTGTTTTGAATAAGATTGCTATTGTTGCCGTTTGCATATTATTTTAAGGTTGGCGCTATTTATATAAAACCATGTCGCCAACTCTGGATATTAATATATTTACTCTAGAATAACTGTCCAATAGGGCAGTCAATTCAAGCCGCAAGCCTGTCTATAATCTCGCCCCTTCTGAGTAGGCCGATGTCATTGTTCGGCCCTGCATGATCACCGAAACAAAAGCCGCGCTGTTCTCTGTTCCCGCGTTGTTTTTTATTGTCGGTTTTAAATGGCTCGTATTTTTTATAGAGCCGCCCTTAAATCACCTTGATATTTTATGAGTCAAAACTCAATTCAATCCCTGTTGCCTATTTCTCGGGGCCGGGCGCTAGGCTTTTGCCTATTGCTGGCCGCTTTTGAACTGCTGACGTATATCGGCAGCGATATGGTGATGCCGGCCATGCTGCAAGTCGTCGCCGACTTGAACGCCGACGCCCGCCACGTGCCCACTGCGCTCAACGCCTATCTACTGGGCGGCGTGGCCTTGCAATGGCTGATCGGGCCGCTGTCCGACCGCTATGGCCGCAAACCGCTGCTGGTGGCCGGCGCCGTCGGCTTCGCCCTGGCCTGTCTCGCCGCCGTCGGCAGCCGCGACATCGAGCTGTTCAATCTGCTGCGCTTCATCCAGGGCCTGTCGCTGGGCTTCGTGATGGTGGTCAGCTACCCGGCGCTGCAAGAAGCGTTTCCGGAAAAAGACGCGGTGCGGCTGATGGCCTTGCTGGCCAATATCGCGCTGCTGTCGCCGCTCATCGGCCCCTTGCTTGGCAGCCTGTTGCTGGGCCTGCTGCCCTGGCGCGGCCTGTTCGCGCTGATCGGCGCGCTGGCGGCCTTGGTGGCCGTCGGCCTATGGCGCTGGATGCCGGAAACCCTGGGCGTGGAGCGGCGCGACGGCAGCCGGCTGGCGGCGAGCCCGCTGCGCTTGGGCCGCAGCGCGCGCCAGTATGCGGCGCTGCTGCGCAACGCCCCCTTCATGCACGGCAGCGTGGCGCTGGGCCTGCTGTCCATTCCGCTGGTGGGCTGGATCGGCCTGTCCCCGCTGCTGCTGATGCGCGGCCTGGGCTTGTCCGGCATCGAATACGGCCTGTGGCAGCTGCCGGTGTTCGGCGGCCTGATCGCCGGCAATCTGACGCTGAACCGGCTGGCGGCGCGCCTGGAACTGGAGCGGGTGCTGCGGCTGGCGCTGTGGCCCTTGTTCGGCGGCCTGGCGGCGCTGCTGGCGCTGACTTGGTCCAGCGGCGCGCTGCCGGCGTTGGCGGCGGGCCTGACCTTGTACGCCTTCGGCCTGGGCCTGGGCCACGCCACCTTGTACCGCTTCACCCTCTATGCCAGCGATAGCGGCAAGGGCGCGGTGGCGGCGATGCTGGGCATGATCTCCACCGCCTTGCTCGGCCTGGGTTGCAGCGCGCTGGCCTGGCTGGGCGCCGGCGCCGGCCTGCAAGCCTTCGCCGGCTGGGCCGCGCTGGGCGCCGGCCTGGCGGCGTGGCCGCTGTGGCGCTTGCTCAAGCAGCGCGCTTACGCGCTGCAAGCGGCTTGAATCCCCTTCCCATTTCCGGAGCTTCTCCATGCTGAACCACGTCGACGCGCTGTGCGCGCTGGAACACCCCTATCGCGCCGATGCCGATGGCGACCGTCTGTTCGACGCCGCCATGCGCGAGCTGAGCCATTACCACTGCGAACACACGCCCGGCTACCGCCGCTGGCTGCAGGCCAACGGCCTGGACGCCGCCGCGCTGGACGGTCTGGACGATTGGTCGCGGCTGCCGCCGCTGTTCGCCAACTACTTCAAGCGCCAATTGGTGGTGAGCGCCGCCGGCCAGGACGCGCTGGAGCTGACTTCCTCCGGCACCACCGGCCAGAAAAGCCGCATGCGCTACGACGCGCGCAGCCTGGGCGCGGCGCAAAGCATGGTGGACCGCATCTTCCGGCATTACGGCTGGGATACGCCGCAACAGCCGTGCAACTACCTGCTGCTCAGCTACGAGCCGGCCGGCGCCATCACCCTGGGCACCGCCTACACCGACCAATTCCTGTGCAAGTACGCGCCGGTGAACCAGGCCTGTTACGCCTTGCGCCACAACGGCCACGGCAATGAGTTCGATCCCTTCGGCGTGATCCGCGCCTTGCAGGACTTCGCCGAACAAGGCCTGCCGGTGCGCATGCTGGGCTTCCCCGCCTTCCTGTGGTTTGCGCTGGAACGGATGCGGGAACTGGGCCTGCCGCCGCTGCAACTGCACCCGGAATCGCTGGTGTTCCTGGGCGGCGGCTGGAAAACCCACGCCGACCGCGCCATCCCCAAGGCCGAACTGTATCGGCGGCTGGGCGAGCAACTGGGCATTCCGGACGCGCGCTGCCGCGACGGCTACGGCGCGGTGGAGCACCCGGTGCCTTACGTGGAATGCGAACACCATCGCTTCCACCTGCCCAGCTACGCCCGCGCGGTGATCCGCGACACCGCCAGCCTGCGGCCGCAGCCCTACGGCGCTGCCGGCTTCCTCAATCTGCTGTCGCCCTATATCACCTCCAGCCCGGCGCACAGCATCGTGATGGGCGATCTGGCCGTGCTGCATCCGGCCGCGAGCTGCGGCTGCGGCCTGGCCACCGACTGGTTCGAGCTGCTGGGCCGCGCCGGCACCAGCAAGAGCCGCAGCTGCGCGGTGGCCGCCTCCGAATTGATCAAGGAATCCTGATATGTATCTATTGAACGGAACACTGAACGCCGCCGTGGACGCCGCCGCCGCGCTGGCGCAATTACAACACGGCCTGCCGGCCGCGCTGGCTCGGCCGCCGGCCTTGGACGCGGTGCTGGATTGCGCCGAGCGCTTCGCCGCCGCGCTGCCGCAACGGGCGGAGGCGCTGGGTCTGGACGCCGCCGCCGTCGACGCGCTGCAAGGTTTTTGCCGGCGCGAGGCGCTGCAAGCCAAGGTCGGCCACGAGCTGGGCGAACAGGCCTTCTCGCTGCGCCGCTTCGACTACCGTCAGCCGCGCTTCGAAAGCTGGCGGCCGCTGGGCCTGGTGGCTCACATCACCCCGGCCAACGCGCCGCTGCTGCCCTTCATGGCGGTGTTGGAAAGCCTGCTGGCCGGCAATGTCAACTGGCTGCGCCCCAGCGGCAGCGACCAGGGCCGCAGCGCGCGGCTGCTGGCCGATTTTCTGAGCCACGACGCCGCCGGCGATCTGGCCGCCCACGTGGCGGTGCTGCCGCTGGCCACCGACCAACTGGCCGGCGTGCTGGCCCGCGCCGACGCGGTGTCCGCCTGGGGCGGCGACGCCGCGCTGGAAGCGATCCGCCGCCAAGTGCCGGCGGGCTGCCGCTGGATACCCTGGGGCCACCGCATCAGCTTCGCCTACCTGGACCCGGCCGCGGCGACGGAGGCCGATTACGACGCGCTGGCCGACGACGTCTGCCGTTTCGACCAGCAAGCCTGCTCCAGCCCGCAATGCCTGCTGGTGGACAGCGAGGACGAAGCCGCCTTGCGCGGCGCGGCCCAGGCCATGGCCGCCGCGCTGGCGCGTCGCGCGCCGGCCTGGCCGGCCTTGCAGCCGGACATGCAGGAGGCCGCGGAAATCTCCAGCCAGCTGGCCATGTTGCGGCTGGACCAGTCTTTCGCCGGCGTGGTCGGCGCGGTGGAGCAGGGCGAGGGCTGGCGCGTGGCCTGGGCGCAGCGCCAGGAACTGGCGGCCTCGCCGCTGTTCCGCACCCTGCAACTGCGGCCGGCGCCGCGCGCGCGGCTGGTGGAACTGCTGCTGCCCTGGCGCACCCATTTGCAAAGCTGCGGCCTGATCGCCGCGCCGGAGCAAGTGCCGGCGCTCAGCCGCCTGCTGCTGGACGCCGGCGTCGGCCGGCTGTGTCCGGCGGGAGCGATGCACGACGGCTACGCCGGCGAGCCGCACGACGGCGTTTACGCGCTGAGCCGGCTGACGCGGCGGGTGTCGGTCAGCCTGCGCGATGGTCAACTGCCCGGCCACGCGACGCTGGACGCCTTGCCGCCGCCGCCGGCCGGCCTGGACGCGCTGCCGGTGATGGACAAAATGGCCTTCCAGCAAGCCGAAATGGGGCCGGCCGCCCAGCTGTTCTTCCGCAGCGGCGGCAGCAGCGGCGAACCCAAGCTGGCCGGCTTCAGCTACCGCGATTACCACCGCCAGATGCTGGCGGCGGCGGACGGCCTGCTCGCCGCCGGCCTGGACCCGGCGCATGACCGGGTGATGAATCTGCTCTACGGCGGCAACCTCTACGGCGGCATGCTCAGTTTCTACACCATCCTGGACAAGCTGGGCGTGCCGCAATACCCGATGGGCGGCCCGGTGGACGACGACTTCAGCCAGATCGCCCACTTCATCGTGTCCCAAGGCGTCAACACCCTGGTGGGGATGCCGGGCACCTTGCAGCGGCTGTTCGAATGCGAGGAAGCCGCGCTGCGCGCCTACGGCGGCGTGCGCAAGCTGTTCTGCGGCGGCGAGCACATCAGCGACGGCCAACGCCAGTTCCTGGCCGGCTTTGGCGTGGAGCTGATCCGCTCCGCGATGTACGGATCGGTGGACGCCGGCCCGCTGGGCCACGCCTGCGGCCACGGCCGCGACAGCGAATTCCATTTATTGGCCGATATCCAGTGGCTGGAAATTCTGGAGCAGGACAGCGACCGCCCGGCCGAGCCCGGCGCCGTCGGCCGGCTGGCCTTCACCTCGCTGGCGCGGGAAGGCCAGCCGGTGCGGCGCTATGATCTGGGCGATCTGGGCCGCTGGCTGCCCGGCCGCTGCGGCTGCGGCCTGCCGGCGCCGCGCTTCCAGCTCACCGGCCGCCACGGCGCGCTGCTGCGCGCCGGCACCATCTTCGTCAACCCGGAAGCGCTGTCCGCGCCGCTGGGCCTGGCTTTGCAATGGTTGGTGGACCACGCCGCCAGCGGCGGCGACCGCATCCGGGTGCTGGCCGACGGCGACGCCGAGCAGGTGCGCGCCCGCCTGCTGCAAGACCCGATGCTGAACGAGGTGGTCAGCGGCGGCCTGCTGCAACTGGAAGTCATCGCCGCCCCGGCCAGCCAGTTCCAGCGCCATCCGCAAAGCGGCAAGACCCCGCTGGTGCTGGACCTGCGCCGCAACACGGAGCCGGCGCAATGAAGGCCGCCATGGATGCCAGGCTGCGCCGGCTGGTGGAGCACGCTCGCGCTCACTCGCCGTTTTTCACCGCCTTGTACCGCGAGCTGCCGGCGGACTGGACGCTGAGCGATCTGCCGCTGATCGAGCCGGCGGACTACTGGCGCCAATGCCAGCCGCTGGAAGACTGGCCGGTGCTGAGCGGCCCGCTGGCGGACGGCCATGTGTTCAAGACCGGCGGCTCCACCAGCGATGGCAAGCTGTCGGTGTTCCGCCGCGACGAATGGCAGGCCTTCGTGCGCGCCTTCGGCCAGGGCCTGGGCCGGCAACTGCTGCCCGGCGACCGTGTCGCCAACCTGTTCTTCGCCGGCGATCTCTACACCAGCCTGCTGTTCATCCACGGCGCGCTGTCGCACTCGCCGGCGCCGGTGGTGGAGTTTCCGTTCACCTGCAATGTCGAGGACGCGGCGCTGGCCGACGCCATCGACACGCTGGACATCAATGTGCTGGCCGGCGTGCCGGTGCAACTGGTGCGCTTCGCCAGCTGGCTGCAACAGGCCGGCCGCGCGCTGACCGGCGTGCGCTGCCTGCTTTACGGCGGCGAAAGCCTGTTCGCCGAGCAACTGGCCCTGCTGGGCCGGGTGTTTCCCAATGCCCGCATCGGCTCCATAGGCTGCGCCAGCGTAGATGCCGGCCTGATCGGCGCCGCCGGGCCGGATTGCGCCCAGGGCGAACACCGCGTGTTCGACGCCGACACCATCGTCGAAATCATCGACGAGGCCAGCGGCCTGCCGATCACGGAGCCGGACCGCAAAGGCCTGCTGGTGGTCAGCAATCTGCAACGGCGGTTGATGCCGGTGATCCGCTATCCCACCGGCGATCTGGCCTGCTGGCGCGAGCCGGCCGGGCGGCCGGAACGCAAGTTCGCGCTGCAAGGGCGCGCCAGCCGCGGCCACCGTGTGCGCGTCTGCACGCTGTCCTTGTTCCCGGACGAGCTGGACCCGCTGCTGCGGCAACAGGACGGGGTGCTGGCCTGGCAGCTGCTGGTGGGCCGCCGCGACGGTGTCGACACTCTCAGCCTGCGGGTGGCCAGCGAATACGCGCCGGCCCCGGCGGCGGAGCCGCTGCGCGAACGGCTGCTGACCGCGCAGCCGGCCTTGGCCGAACTCTGCCGCCAGGGCCTGCTGCGGCTCGACGTCGCTTATTGCGCGCCGGAGGCCATGCTCACCCATCCGCGTTCCGGCAAGCTGATGCGCGTGGTGGATCAGCGCGCTTACGAGGAGGTGGCGGCATGAGCATAGCCATCCGCGACTTCCAGGCCGACGACGCCACTGGCGTCAGCGCCTTGTTCCGCGCCATCTACGGCGAACACTACGTCTATCCCGACGTGTATCTGCCGTCGATGATACGCCGCCACAACGCCGCCGGCCGCTGGCATTCCGCCGTCGCCGTGCGCGATGGCCGAGTGCTGGGCCACGCCGCGTTGTGGCGCGACCCGCATTGCCCGGGCAGCGCCGAGCTGGCGCTCAACGTGGTGCACCCGGACGCGCGCGGCCAGGGCCTGGCCACCGCGCTGGGCCGCCATCTGCGTGCCCAAGGCGTCGCCCTGGGCCTGAGCATGCTCACCATCAAGCAAGTGTCGTCCCACGGCCAGAGCCAGCGCCTGGCCAAGACCCTGGGCTTCCACACCACCGGCCTGCTGCTGGACTACGTGGCCTCGCCGTTTGGCCAGCCGCAGCCGGAAAGCATCGTGTTGGGCTGCCTGCCGCTGCGAAGCCGGCCTATCCCCGCCTTGAACTGGCCGGCGGCGTGGCGGGAGTGGCTGACGCCGCTGAGCCGTGCCTTCGGCAGCGTGCCGCCGCCGGCGCAGGGGCCGGGCGGCGGACTCAGCATCGCCAGCCATGGGCGGCGGCTGGAAGTGGGGATGGAGGACATCAGCGGCGGCCGGCTGCGGGAAGTGGCGGCCTTGCCGGCCGGGCGGCTGGTCTACGTCAGGCTGGCGCTGGGGCCGGACGCCCCGCGCGCGGCGGCCGCCTTGCAACAGGCCGGCTTCGTTTGCGGCGGCCTGGTGCCCGGCCCGGACGGCAGCTGGCAGGCGCTGCTGCTGCGCGGACACGGCCGGCAGGAACTGGCGCTGAGCTGCCCCTTGGCCAATCGTCTGCATCAGTTGAGTCAGCAGGCGGCGGCTGTTGCCGCCTGAGAGCCTGTTCAAAGTCTGCTGCGCTTCGGCGATACGGCGTTGAAAGCCAGCTCAAAATGCTCATGTACCATGTGTACATTCCGCTTTTTCGCTCGTTTTCGCCTTGTCTCGCTCTTGCTCGCGAGACTTTGAACAGGCTCTGAGAACCTATACGATCTGCTGAGCGTCCTGGATTACCAGCGGTAACGCACACCGACCGTGCCGCCCAAGGCATAACTGCCATTGCTGCCCAGCGCGTGGCGGTAGTTCAGCTCGGCGTAGGCGTCCACCGTGCGCTTGTTATTGCTCCAGTTGCCGCCAGCGCCCAGTTCCGCGCTGGTTTTCTGGGTATGAAACTGCAGCGGCGTATTGCTGAACAACACCAAGCTGTTGTCCTGAAAACTGTGGAGCAAATCCGCCTTGAGGTAGGCGTTCAAGCCGCGGCCCTCGTCTTCCGGCCTGGCGTAACGCCAGGCGACGCCCAGCCGGCCCATCAGGCTGTGATCGGAATTGGCCGGCTGGCTGTCGCCGTTGGAATCGGTGTAGCTGTTCAGCCGGTTGTTCTGCCACACCATTTGCCATTGCGGCACCATGCTCCAGTTGCGGTTGAGCGCGTATTGATAGCCGGTTTCCAGGCTTAACAAGCCGCCATTGCCATCCGGGCTGCCATTCACGCTGTCGGCGGCAAGCTCGGTGTCATAGTGAGTCCACTTTCCCAGCACGTCCAAGTAATAGCCATTATTGCCATACCAGGTGAGGGCAAGGCCCAGGCTGTTGCTATGGAGATCCGCCTGGCCACTGGCGCCGTCCTGCAAACTCATGCGACCTTCGCCATGGCTGGCGAAAGCGCTGCCTATCAAGGAGCCCTTGTCGCCGCGCCACAGCCGGCGATCCGCGCCGACTTCGACAAAATCGCCGCTCAGTCTATAGGCGGAGGCGAAGGAGAAGCCGTTGCCGGCGATATTGCCCTCGGTGCGGCCCCAACGCCCGCCGGCTCGAGTCCAAATGGCCGGGCTGTCCGCCTCGTCCTGGCGTTGAGGCTGGTAACGGCGGTCGCCGACACGCTGCCACAGCGTGCCCAGCGTATCCAGCCCGAACTCGCTGAGCGCCAGCGGCAACATGGTTTGGATTTTGGCGATCGCAGCGAGGTCGCTGCTTTGCAGATACCAGTTCTGGCCATCGGCCTGCACCAATTGGTACTGGAAGGCGCCGGCGCTCAGCGGTGCGCCAAGTACGAAGGCGTTTTGTGCGGAATTGCCGGCATCCAGCACCTTGATGATTTCGATGCCGTCAGTCGCGCCGGTGCCGGTAAGGCTGCCCAGGCCGCCGGCTCTGCTGACGAAAACCCGCGTGGCGCCGCCGCTGCCAAGCGCGGTGCGATCCAGCACCAGCACATCGCTCAGGCTGGCCGCGCCGCCCTGGTTCAACACGGTATCCACGCGCAGCTGTCCGCCGTTCGAGGTATAGACGCCGCCGCCGGAAGTGCCCGCCGCATGGCTGCCGGTAATGACCAGCAAATCGCCCGCCACGGCTTGGCCGGCCCCGTTATCCACCCCCTGTAAAGTAATGACGCCGCTATTGGTGAAGTTGCTGACCCCGGTCAGCTGTCCCTGCACCACGCCGTTGCCAGGCAGCAGGCTACCCGCGGTTTGCCATGCGCCGCTGTTGTTGACGCTTTGCGGATTGGACACCGCCAGCAGGCGTAGCACGCCGTTGGCGTTGTTATTGAAAACGCCGTTGATCTGCGCCACGGCCACGCTTTGCACGCCGGCCACATAATTGCGAAGGTCGAAGGACTGCGAGGAGTTGTTGTTGAAGGCGTTGCCGCTGCCCTGCAAGGTGACATAGCCGTAGAGGGTGCCGTCGTTATTGATGGTGACATTGCCGGTGCGGCCGTTGACGGCGAAGTCGCTGGCGCCTGTTAGCGTGGCGCCCGCATGGTTATTGACGACGGCGCTGCCGGCGTTGATGTCCACCACCGCGGAGGTGGTGCTTTGCGTGGTGGCGGTGGCGTAGTTGTCCACCGAGGCCTGGCTGGCGTTCGCCACCTGTAAGGCCACGCCGGAGAGGTCGCCGCTCAAGGGCACGGCGCCGGTGCCGGTGAGATTGGCGTTGGCGATCAGGGCGACGCTGCCGTTGGGGGAACTGCCACGCAGGGCGGTGACGCCAGTGACCGCGCTATTGGCGCTCACATTGATATTGCCGCCGGCGGCGATCGCATTGATGCCGTAGCCGCTCTGGCTGCTCAGCGCGCCATTGCCGACGATGGAGACATTGCCGCTGCCCACGGTCGAGCCCTGTACCGCGGTGCGCGTCGCATTGACGGTGTTGTTGATCTGCAGCTGCACGTTCGCGGTATTGCCGGCCCCGGTGATATTGGCCACGACCCCGCTGCGGCCCACGGCTTGCGTGCCGCCTATCGTGCCATTGGTGGTCAGATTGATGCCGCCGGTGCTGCCCTGCGACAAGATGGCCACGCCGGAGAAGGTGGTGCTGATGTCGGTGCCGGCCACGGTGTTCAGCGTGACACCGCTGGCGCTGACATTGTTGCCGGTAAAGAACAACGCCACGGCATTGGTGCCGTTGCTGGTGACATTGCCCACTGTCCCCTGCACGCCGCCGTTGGTGGCGCTGACGGTGATGGCGCCCCTGACCGGCGCTGTGCTGCTGTCGATGCTTACCTGGCCGCCGTTGCTGTTTATGTTTATCGCGTAGGTGCCGGTGCCGGAAGCGTTGAGCGCTCCCTTGCTGACGATGTTGACATTGCCGGTGCTGAAACTGTTCACCGAGATGGCAGAGTTGCCGGAGTCGATCAGGCCATTGTTCTGGATGGTGATGTTGCCGCCATTGCTGGTGCTATTGATGCCGGATGCACTGCCCGACGACACCTTGCCGTTATTCACGATCAGGGTATCGCCCGAGACGCCGTTGCTGTGAGTGTCGATGCCGTTATTGCTTTGCACCTGAACCTGGCCATTTGCGGCGTTGGTGACATTGATGCTGCCGCCGCCCTCCGTCGTCGCGCCAAGGCCGGACTGACCGCTGGCGGTGACCGTCCCGCTATTGCTGATGGCGGCGGAACCGCTGCCGTTGTTCCACACCAGGAGGCCGCCTGGGGCATTGATGCTGGCGGCGTTGTTCAACTGGATATTTCCGCTATTGCTGACCGAGGTGGTGATCTGCACTGCGCCGTTACTCTGGCCACCGTTGGGGGTGGCGACGACTTGGCTGGCGGCGTCCAGGGTCAGGCTGACCGCGCCATTGGCGTTGTTGACTTGCAAGGCGGACTGCATGCTTGCCGACAAGGTGCTGCCCGTGACGGTGAGGGTGCTGGCGCCGCTTGGATTATTCAGATTGACGCTGCCAGCCAGATTCGCATTGAGGAAATCGATTTCGCCGATGCTGCTGCCATAGCTGAGGCTGCCGCTGAGGGCGCCGGTGCATGAGACGGTCGTGGTGCCGGTGCATGCGGCTTGGGCCCATTGGGGGGCGTAGAACACGGCGGCCACCAAGATGGGAATGGCTTTGGGCAGAGGGGAGAATCGCGGCGGAGCCTGGGGGGAAAAGCGTTGCTTCTGATGATTTTTTGCCATGGGAATGCCAACCATTGGTAAGTGAAGAAAACCGAGAACGGGGCTATGCGTCCCGGCTGTCCTCCCTTTGCTCAATGTCATGCGCTACCACATGACGGCTCATTGCCAGCAGCCTGTTCAACTTATCTCAAGTCCTCTGCGCCGGCTCAGCCGGGCTTCATCCTGGCGTCTCGGCATCAATGGGCCGGCGCGATCCCGCTTGCTCTCGCTGCTTCGCAAACCTGGAAAATCGCTCAAACCGATCCATGATTAAGGACGTGAGTGTCAGCAGGAATTGTGGTTTTGAAAGTGAACAATACAAAATGAATTAAAGGAATCACTTGATTCGAATGAGCCATGAATATCTCTCTCCGTCACTTGCGCGCTTTTGTTGCCGTGGCCGAAGCCGCCAGTTTCACCACGGCCGCCCGCCAGCTATTCCTGACGCAGTCCACGCTGACCAAGACCATACGTGAATTGGAACAGGAAATCGGCCTGACGCTGTTCGAGCGCACCACCCGCAAGGTGGCGCTGACCACGCAAGGCAATGCCTTCATGCCGGTTGCGCGCCGGCTGCTGAATGATTTCGAACTGCTGCTGTCCGATCTGCGCGAGAAATCCGCCGGCAGCAGCGGCAGCGTCTATGTGGCCAGCAGCCTGGCGTTTGCGTCCTGCGTGCTGCCCGAGGTGCTCAAGCGGTTGAAACAAGACTATCCGTGCATCCATGTGCGCCTGCTGGACGACACCAGCGGCGGCGTGGTGCGCCGCATAGAGTCGGGCGAGGTGGACATCGGCATCGGCTCCTACGTGGGGGCGGCCGGCAATAAGCTGGACAAGCGCAAGCTGCTCTCCGCCCGGCTGGGGGTGATGTTTCCACCGGGATCGCAACTGCCGACGGGTTCATTGAGCGGGCAATCGCTGCGCGACCTGCCCCTGCTGCAGGACGAGGGCGACACCAGCATCATGGCCACACTGGCACACAGCCAGCCCGGGCTCTGGCAGCAGGTGAACAGCAAGATCACCGTCACCAATCTGGACATCCAGTTCGCGCTGATCCGCGCCGGTGTCGGCGCCTGCGTGCTGTCGGCGCTGGCGGCATCGCATCCGACGGCGCGGGATCTGCCCTATCGCTTGCTGGAGGCCGTGGGGCTGCAACGCGAGATCCATATCTTCACGCGGCGCGGCGTGCCGTTGTCGCCAGCCGCCTTCACGTTTCTGCAGGTGCTGGAGGAGGTGTTGCCGGACATCGCTTTCCATCCCGGTGTGACGCTGGCGGTATGAGTGTGCCCGGGTCTAGGTCGCGCCAGCCGGCGTCGCTTAGAACCCGTTCAAGGTCTGCTGCGCTTCATGAGGCGTGGCACGGTGAGTACCGCTTCGAAATGCTCATCTACCGCTTGTACATTCCGCTTTCTCAGCCGCAACGCCTTGTTTCGCCTTAGCTCGCGAGATCGTAAACAGGTTCTCAGCGGTTTTCGCCTTGTCTCGCTCTTGCTCGCGAGACTTTGAACCGGTTCTTATTGCGCGCAGCGCGCTTCCACCCTGCTATCCGCTTGCCGCGTCGCGGACTTTGCCCGGGATGGGCAACTTCTTTTGCCCGCGATCGAGCGTCGACACGTTCGCCAGCGGCGGATCGGTGTTTTGAATGCGCGGCTGGGTCGTCTAGCCCTCCAAGCCGGCGGCGTCCCGCAACAGCTCGCGGAGGAAACGGCGGGTGTGTGCGCGCGCCGCCGGCAGGTTGTAAAGCGTGTGCGGCGCATGCGGCAGGATGAGCAGCTTGGCGTGGGTGGCGTCGCGCAGCGCATGGCCGCTGTGGCCCTGCACCGGCAGGTCCCGGTTCAGCGGGCTGTCCGCGCTGAAATAGGGATCGTGGCCTGAGAGGATATTGAGAATGGGGCAATCCGGCGCAAAGCCGTTGTCGGCACGGTCGACGAAATAATTATCCTCGCAGGGCCAGGAGTAAATCAGCCGGCCCAGGAACTCGGTGCCGCGCCAGCGGGCGACGGCCACCGCGCCCTCGCTGCTGCCGGCCAGGAACACCCGGCGGGCATCCACCCAGGGCAGCCGCGGCAAGGCCGCCACCGCGGCGCGGATCTCATCCAGTCGCAGCCTGTGCACGGCTTCGTACATCTCGCGCGGAGCCGGGCTTTGGTAGCGCGGCCGCGTGGCGCGGGCAAGGCTGTCCGGCGCCAGCGTGGCCAGCCCCAATGCGCCGCTCAGCCAGCGCTGGTAGCTCCGGGTCTGCTCGTTCAGGCCGGACGAGCCATGCAGGAACAGCAGCAGCGGGCCGGGCGGCAGGGCCGCCGGCTCCGGCAGCGCGGCCAACTGGCCAAACCAGACCGCGCCGCCGTCCTGCGGCAAGGATACTTCCGCTCGCGCCAACTCCGGTGGCCAGTCCAATGGTGGCGCTTGTTTGCTGGCACTCATCTGCAAAATCTCCAGAATCGATCCATGATTAAGAAGCCTCGCGCATTGCGTTTGCCCTGCGGCAAGACGACGCAGCCGAACCAGACCTAGCTTCTGCCATGGTATCGGCTGAGCGGCGTTGGGGAGACGATATTATTTTGTTTGAAAGTTATTGGTGTAAAATGAATTAACAAGCATGATTGATTCGAATAAGCCATGAACATTTCACTCCGCCACCTGCGCGCGTTCGCGGCCGTCGCCACCGCAGAGAGCTTCACCGCTGCGTCCCGCCAGTTATTCCTGACGCAGTCCACGCTGACCAAGACCATACGCGAATTAGAGCAGGAGATCGGCCTGACGCTGTTCGAGCGCACCACCCGCAAGGTGTCGCTGACCACGCAAGGCAATGCCTTCCTGCCGGTTGCGCGCCGGCTGCTGAATGATTTCGAACTGCTGTTGTCCGATCTGCGCGAGAAATCCGCCGGCAGCAGCGGCAGCGTCTACGTGGCCAGCGGCATGGCGTTTGCGTCCTGCGTGCTGCCCGAGGTGCTCAAGCGGCTGAAAAGAGACTACCCATGCATCCATGTGCGTCTGCTGGACGACACCAGCGGCGGCGTGGTGCGCCGCATAGAGTCCGGCGAGGTGGACATCGGCATAGGCTCCTACGTGGGGGCGGCCGGTAATAAGCTGGACAAGCGCAAGCTGCTTTCCGCCCGGCTGGGGGTGATGTTTCCACCAGGCTCGCAACTGCCGACGGGTCCGTTGAGCGGGCAGTCGCTGCGCGACCTGCCCCTGCTGCAGGACGAGAGCGACACCAGCATCATGTCCGCGTTGGAACAGTGTCTGCCGGAGTTGTGGCAGAAGGTGAACAGCAAGATCACCGTCACCAATCTCGACATCCAGTTCGCGCTGATCCGCGCCGGTGTCGGCGCCTGCGTGCTGTCGGCGCTGGCGGCATCGCATCCGACCGCGCAGGATCTGCCCTATCGCTTGCTGGATGTGGCGGGGATGCAGCGCGAGATCCATATCTTCACGCGGCGCGGCGTGCCGCTGTCGCCAGCCGCCTTCACGTTTCTGCAGGTGCTGGAGGAGGTGTTGCCCAGCATCGCTTTCCATCCCGGCGTGACGCTGACGGTATGAGCTGGAAGTTCGTGGCGCCACCATTTCTTTATCAACGGGCCAGGCAAAAAGCCCAGCGTTGAGCCGGGCTTTTTGTTTTACAACACAAGGGCCTTACTTGCCGATGCAGAAGCGGCTGAAAATCACCCCCAGCAGATCGTCGGCGCTGAATTCGCCGGTGATCTCGGACAGCGCGTTTTGCGCCATGCGCAATTCCTCGGCGAAGATTTCCACTTGCTCCCAGTCCGCGTGGGCCAGCTCCAGGTGTTCGGCGGCGCGGCGGATGGCGTCCAGGTGGCGCTGGCGCGCCAGGAACACGCCTTCGCCGCCGCCGCTATAACCTATCATCTCCAGCAGCTTGGCCTTGAGCAGCTCCACGCCGGCGTGGGTGCGCGCGGACAGGCGCACCAGCGGGTGGCCGTCTTCATCGGCCAGGCCCGGCGCTTCGCCTGACAGGTCCACCTTGTTGAACACGTGCACGCGCGGCAGCGCCGCCGGCAGCCGTTGCAGAATGGCCTGCACCTCGCCGGTGAGGCCGTCGCGGCTGTCCGCCAGCACCAGGGCCAGGTCCGCGCGCTCCACCGCCTGCCAGGTGCGTTCTATGCCTATCTTCTCCACCACGTCGTCGGTGTCGCGCAGGCCGGCGGTGTCGATGATGTGCACCGGCACGCCGTCGATGACGATCTCCTCGCGCACGGTGTCGCGGGTGGTGCCGGCGATGTCGGTCACGATGGCGATGTCGTCGCCGGCCAGCGCGTTCATCAGGCTGGACTTGCCGACATTGGGCTGGCCCACCAGCACCACGTGCATGCCCTCGCGCAGGATGGCGCCCTGTTTGGCGGTGGCCTGCACTTGCACCAGCCGGCCGCGCAGCCGTTCAAGCTTGCCCAGCGCGTCCGCCTGCTTGAGGAAATCGATCTCTTCTTCCGGGAAGTCCAGCGTTGCCTCCACCAGCATGCGCAGGGTGATCAGCTCGTCCACCAGTACGTGGATTTCCTTGGAGAAAGCGCCCTTCAGCGATTTGAGCGCGCTCTTGGCCGCGGTTTCGCTGCTGGCGTCGATCAAGTCCGCCACGCTTTCCGCCTGGGCCAGGTCCAGCTTGTCGTTGAGGAAGGCGCGCTTGGTGAATTCGCCCGGCTCCGCCAGCCGCGCGCCCAGCTCCACGCAGCGCGCCAGCAGCATTTTCAGCACCACCGGCCCGCCGTGACCCTGCAGCTCGATCACATCCTCGCCGGTGAAGCTGTTGGGGCCGGGGAAGTAGAGCAGCAGGCCGTTGTCCAGCGGCTGGCCGTGGGCGTCGACGAAATCGGTGTACAGCGCGTAGCGCGGCTTGGGCGTCTTGCCGCCGCTGACGGCGGCGGCGAAGGGCAGCAAATCCTTGCCGGACACGCGGATCACGCCGACGCCGCCGCGGCCGGGAGCGGTGGCGATGGCGCAGATGGTGGCGGGGGTGTAGCTGAGGCTCATGGGCATTCCTTGGAATCTGGGCCGCGGCCCCCGCGCGGCGGGGCGTCGTGGCGAATACGCTTCAATTATCCAGCAAAAAACCCGGCCATGCGGCCGGGTTTGGGGTTCAGAGCGCGCCGGGCAATCAGGATTGCAGCGCGGCCTTGTTTTTCTTCTCGATGCTCTTGTTGATCTGCCACTGCTGGGCCATCGACAAGATGTTGTTGACCACGTAGTACAGCACCAGGCCGGACGGGAAGAAGAAGAACATCACCGAGAAGGCCACCGGCATGATCTTCATCATCTTGGCCTGCATCGGGTCCGCCGGCGGCGGGTTCAGGAAGGTCTGCAGGAACATGGTGGCCGCCATGATCACCGGCAGCACATAGAACGGGTCCGGGCGGGCCAAGTCGGTGTACCACAGAATCCACGGCGCCTGGCGCAGCTCGACCGAAGCCAGCAGCGCCCAGTACAGGCCGATGAACACCGGGATCTGGATCAGCATGGGCAGACAGCCGCCCAGCGGATTCACCTTCTCGGACTTGTACATCTCCATCACCGCCTGCTGGAACTTCATGCGGTCGTCGCCGTACTGCTCCTTCATGCGTTCAAGACGCGGCGCCAGCGCCTTCATCTTGGCCATGGAGCGGTAGGACGCGGCGGTCAGCGGGTAGAAGATGGCCTTCACGGTCAGCGTCAGCAGCACGATGGCCCAGCCCCAGTTCTGCACCAGCAGGTGCAGCTTGGTCAGCAGCCAGAACAGCGGCGAGGCGAAAATGTGGAAGATGCCGAAGTCCTTGGCGTATTCCATGCCGTCGGCCAGCTTGCTGATCACATCGTACTCTTCCGGACCGGCGAACAGCGGCACCGACACGCTCAGGCTCTGGCCCGGAGCGATGGTGGCGTAATCCACCAGCGCGGCGGCGGAGTTCAGGCCGTTGCTCTGCTTCAGCTCAAAGCGGCAGGACTTGTCGTCCTTGCACACGCTGGCGCCGTCCAGCGGCTTCAGGATCCACGCGGACATGAAGTAGTGCTGGATCATCGCCACCCAGCCATCGCTGCCGGTCTTGGCGTAATCGCCCTTGCCCTTGGCCAGATCATCGAAGCTCACCTTCTGGAATTTGTTTTCCGAGGTGTATACCGCCGGGCCGGTGAAGGTGTGGGCCAGGCGGCCTTCGCCTTCCGGGGTCTGGCTGTCGCGCAGCAGGCGGTAGTAAGCGGTGGCGGCCAGCGGCGCGGCGCCGCCGTTGGCGATGTCGTAACGCACGCCGATCTTGTAGCTGCCCTTGGTGAAGGTGTAGATCTTGCTGACCTTCACGCCATTGGCTTCCGGCGCGCTCAGCTTCACTTCCAGCTTGTCGCCGGAGAGCTCGTAGCTGGTTTTTTCCGCGGTGAACACGGTTTTGTGGGTGGGCAGCGCCGGATTGCTGGCGGCCACCAGGCCGGTTTGCGCCACATAGACGCGGCCGTTCTTGTCTGTCAGCAGATCAAGCGGCTTTTTGCTGTCCACGGCGGAATCGTGCTTCAACAGCGTCAGCTGGCGCAGATCGCCGCCCACGGTGTCGATCTCCGCCTTCAGCACATCGGTGTTCACCAGGATGCGCTGGCCGGAAGTCAGCTTGTTGGAATCCACTGGCTGGGCGTTGTGGGACGCGCTGTTGGCGGCCTGCTGCTGCGTGGCGGCCTGCTTTTGCGCGGCCACCTGCTGCGGCGTCGGCTTGGGCGCGAAGAATTCCTGCCAACCTAGCAGGATGCCCAGGGACAGCACGATGAAGATTATGAGTCGCTTGGAATCCATCTCTCGATACCGGATTTAAGTTCAGGGAACTGGGTCGTAGCCGCTGCCGCCCCAAGGGTGGCAACGTCCGATGCGTTTGGCGGCCAGCCAGCCGCCCTTGAGTGCGCCATGCTTTCGCAACGCCTCGATCGCGTAGCTGGAACAGGTGGGCTGGAAGCGGCAACGCGGTGCCAGCCACGGGCTGATAGCCAGCTGATAAAAACGGATCAAGAGGACGAAGAGACGCGACATCGTGCCAGTTTAGCAAACAGAGAAGACAAAGCCGTGATCACTTCAGTTCGCTCGGCGCGAGTGAAAGGCACCTTGGCGCGGACCACGAAGTCCATGTCCGGCAGCGTTTGCCGGTTCAGGCGGAACCACTCGCGCACCGTGCGCTTGATGTAATTGCGACGCACGGCCCGCTTGTGGACCTTGCGGCCCACCACCAGGCCCAGCCGCGCATGACCCAACTCATTGGGGCGGGCCGACACCTGGAACGTAGCGTTGCTGCGCGACAAGCGCAAACTAAAAACGGATGAGAACTCATCCGTTTTTAATAGCCGGTGCGCACGGCGAAAGCGGTAAGCCGACAATGGCTTATACGGCCAGACGCTTGCGGCCTTTGGAACGGCGAGCGGCGATGACTGCGCGGCCGCCGCGGGTCTTCATGCGGACCAGAAAGCCGTGGGTACGCTTACGACGGGTATTGGAGGGCTGGTAAGTACGCTTCATGATTGGAATTCCTGTTTCGAAACGGAAATAAACGCGTGATTTGACAGGATAAACGCCGGTTTGTCAATGAGGAATTTTCTAAGCACCTGTGGATAACTTTGAGAAAAACCGTTAGAATGCCAAGGCTTACCGTTCCATGCCCGCTGCGCAATTATTGAACGCGCGCGCCGCCAGCCCCGCTGACGCCGCCCGCGTGGCCGCGCCGGGCGGGAACGCCGCCAGAGTACCACTGCCAAAATTCAGCACCTGACCACTGGCGCCACGCGCGCCCGCGCAAGTGCGGCGCGGCCTGGAGCCAGGAATTTTGCCAGCGGTTCTCGGGGCCCGCCCGGCCCGCCGCCTTGCGGCGTTTGGCTTGCCGGCTGGCCTTGAATCATGCCGAACACACGTCGTCCGCCCCGCGCGCGGGGCGCGGCGGCTTCTCCCGCCGCTTGGCCGTAACGCCGACAGCGGGTTTTTCGCTTTTACTTGCGTATATGTAATGACCGAACTGGATCAATTTTGGCCTGGCTGCCTGGCCCGCCTGGAGGCCGAACTGTCTTCGCAACAGTTCAATACCTGGATCAAGCCGCTATCGGCCGAAACCACGGAAGAAGGCATCGCGCTATTTGCGCCCAACCGCTTCATCATGCAGTTCATCAAGGACCGCTTCCTGGCGCGCATTGAAGAACTGGCGGTGGAACTGGTGGGCGAATGCCTGGTGGAACTGCGCCTGGGCGCGCCCGCCGGCCGTCCGGCCGCCGCGCCCGCGGTGATGCCGGCCAAAGCCAAGCCCACGCCCAGCACGCCGGCGCCCAGCGCGCCGTCCCAGGCCAAGCAGGCCGCGGTCAAGGCCATTGGCGGCAGCCACGAAAGCACCCGGCTCAACCCCTCGTTCACCTTCGACACCCTGGTGACCGGCAAGGGCAACCAGCTGGCGCGCGCCGCGGCCATGCAAATTGCGGAAAACCCGGGCGACCAAGCCTACAACCCGCTGTTCGTTTACGGCGGCGTGGGCCTGGGTAAGACCCACTTGATCCAGGCCATCGGCAACCATGTGTTCCAAAAGAACCCGCAAGCCAAGATCCGCTACATCCACGCCGAACGCTATGTGGCCGACATCATGCGCGCCTACCAGCACAAGGCCTTTGACGAATTCAAGCGCTACTACCACTCGCTGGACCTGCTGCTGATCGACGACATTCAGTTCTTCGCCGGCAAGAACCGCACCCAGGAAGAATTCTTCTACGCCTTCAACGCGCTGATCGAGGGCGGCAAGCAGGTGATCATGACCTGTGACAGCTACCCCAAGCAGATAGAAGGCATGGAAGAGCGGCTGATCTCCCGCTTCTCCTGGGGCCTGACCGTGGAAATCCAGCCGCCGGAGCTGGAAATGCGCGTGGCCATTCTGATGAAAAAGGCCGAGGCCGACAGCATCAAGCTGGACCACAACGTGGCCTTCTTCATTGCCCAGAACGTGCGCTCCAACGTGCGCGAACTGGAAGGCGCGCTCAAGCGCGTGGTGGCCTACGCCCGCTTCACCAATCAGAACATCTCGCTGGAACTGGTCAAGGAAGCGCTCAAGGACATCCTGGCCGCCGGCAACCGCCAGGTGACCGTGGACGCCATCCAGAAAACCGTGGCCGAGTACTACAAGATCAAGCTGTCCGACATGCACAGCAAAAAGCGCAGCCGCGACATCGCCCGGCCGCGCCAGGTAGCGATGGCGCTGGCCAAGGAACTGACCCAGCTGTCCCTGCCCAATATCGGCGACGCCTTTGGCGGCCGCGACCACACCACCGTGCTGCACGCGTGCAAGACCATTGCCGAAATGCGCGGCAACGACGCCGATATCGCCCACGATTACGACACGCTGCTGGCCATGCTGCGTAACTAAGACCATGAAGCCTAACTTGAACCGACTCACAAACACCCAACGGGAGCCCGCCCCATGCTGATCCTGCAAGCCGAACGCGATGCCCTGCTCAAGCCACTGCTGGCAGTCACCGGCATTGTCGAGCGTCGTCACACCCTGCCCATCCTGTCCAATGTGCTGATAGAGAAAAAGGGCGGACAAGTGGGCTTCCTGGCCACGGACCTGGAAATCCAGATCACCACCGCCAGCAGCGACGAATTGCCGGGCGAAGACTTCCGCCTGACCACCTCCGCCAAAAAGCTGCAGGACATCCTGCGCGCCATCCCGGGCAACGCCACCGTGACCCTGGAACAACTGGACGGCGGCCGCCTGACCCTGAAAGCCGGCAAGAGCCGCTTCAACCTGCAAACCCTGCCGGCAGACGACTTCCCGCTGTTGTCCGTGGGCAGCGCCAGCGACTCCAGCTTCAGCCTGAGCCAGCGCGAACTCAAGCGTCTGATCTCCCAGGTGCAATACGCGATGGCGGTGCAGGACATCCGCTACTACCTGAACGGCCTGCTGATGCAGACCGACGGCAACCAAGTGCGCCTGGTGGCCACCGACGGCCACCGCCTGGCCTTTGCCAGCGCGGACGTGGAAGCCAACCTGCCCAAGTCCGAAGTGATCCTGCCGCGCAAGACCATCATCGAACTGTACAAGCTGCTGCAGGACATCGACGACCCGATCAATATCGAAGTGCTGGCCAACCAGGTGCGCTTCAGCTTTGGCTCCACCGTCATCATCAGCAAAGTGGTGGACGGCAAGTTCCCGGACTACAACCGCGTCATCCCGCTGGACAACGACAAGATCTTCCTGATTGAACGCCTGGAATTCCTGCACGCCCTGCAGCGCGCCGCCATCCTGGCCAACGAAAAATTCCGCGGCGTGCGCCTGGTGCTCAAGCCCGGCTCCATGTCCATCCTCTGCACCAACAGCGAGCAGGAAGAAGCGGAAGAAGAACTGGAAATCGCCTACCAGGGCGGCGAGCTGGAAATCGGCTTCAACATCAACTACCTGATGGACGTGCTGACCAACCTGCCGGCGGACACCCTGCAACTGGCGTTTGGCGACTCCAACCGCAGCACCCTGGTGACGATACCGGACGTCAGCAACTTCAAATACATCGTCATGCCCATGCGCATTTGACGACGGCGGCCACCCGGCAGCCCGCCGGCGGCGGAGGCCCAGCCCCCGCCCCGGCCGACGGATTTTCAGATTGACCGGCAGAGGCCGGCCGCGCGGCGCCAGGAGTCACTCCCGGCCCGCCCGGCCCCTCTCCATACAGAAAGCAGCAGATGAGCGAACAGGAATACGGCGCGGATAGCATCAAAGTCCTCAAAGGATTGGATGCGGTACGCAAACGCCCCGGCATGTATATTGGCGACACATCGGACGGCACCGGCTTGCACCACATGGTGTTTGAAGTGCTGGACAACGCCATTGACGAAGCGCTGGCCGGCCATGCCGACACCATCAAGGTCATCATCAACCCCGACAACTCCATCACCGTGGAAGACAACGGCCGGGGCATCCCCACCGACATCCACCCGGAAGAAGGACGATCGGCGGCGGAAGTGATCATGACCATCCTGCACGCCGGCGGCAAATTCGACAGCAACAGCTACAAGATCTCCGGCGGCCTGCACGGCGTGGGCGTCTCTGTGGTGAACGCGCTGTCAGACTGGCTGAAACTGAAAATCTGGCGCGACGGCAAAGTCCATGAAATGGAATTCCGCCGTGGCGACGCCGTGGCCCCGCTCACCGTGACCGGCCACACCAACCACCGCGGCACGGAAGTGACCTTCCGCGCCAGCGAAGAAACCTTTGGCCTGGTGGAATTCCACTTCGACATCCTGGCCAAGCGCATCCGCGAACTGTCCTTCCTGAACCAGGGCGTGGGCATCCAGCTGATAGACAAGCGCAGCGGCAAGGAAGAAAACTTCGCCTTCTCCGGCGGCGTGGCCGGCTTCGTGGAATACATGAACCGCAACAAGACCGTGCTGCACCCCAAGGTGTTCTACGGCATTGGCGAAAAAGACGGCATGAGCGTGGAAGTGGCGATGCAGTGGAACGACTCCTACCAGGAAAGCGTCCAGTGCTTCACCAACAACATCCCCCAGCGCGACGGCGGCACCCACATGACCGCGCTGCGCCAGGTGATGACCCGCACGCTGAACCAGTACATCGAAGAATCCGAAGTGGCCAAAAAGGCCAAGGTGGACACCTCCGGCGACGACATGCGCGAAGGCCTGACCTGCGTGCTGTCCGTCAAACTGCCGGATCCCAAGTTCTCCAGCCAGACCAAGGACAAACTGGTCTCCAGCGAAATTGGCCCGGTGGTCAATGAAGTGATCAGCGAAGCGCTGAAAACCTATCTGCTGGAACACCCCAACGACGCCAAGATCATCTGCGGCAAGATCGTGGAAGCCGCCCGCGCCCGTGAAGCCGCGCGCAAGGCCCGCGAGATCACCCGCCGCAAGGGCATCATGGACGGCCTGGGCCTGCCCGGCAAACTGGCGGACTGCCAGGAAAAAGACCCCAAGCTGTGCGAACTGTACCTGGTGGAGGGTGACTCCGCCGGCGGCTCCGCCAAACAAGGCCGCGACCGCAAATTCCAGGCCATCCTGCCGCTGAAGGGCAAGATCCTGAACGTGGAACGCGCCCGCTTCGACAAAATGCTGCAAAGCCAGGAAGTGGCCACCCTGATCACCGCCATGGGCTGCGGCATTGGCAAGGACGAATACAACCCGGACAAACTGCGCTACCACCGCATCATCATCATGACCGATGCCGACGTGGACGGCGCCCACATCCGCACCCTGCTGCTCACCTTCTTCTACCGCCAAATGAGCGAACTGGTGGAGCGCGGCCACATCTACATCGCCCAGCCGCCACTGTATAAGGCCAAACTGGGCAAGCAAGAGCGCTACCTCAAGGACGACTCCGAGCTCAACCAGTTCCTGCTGCAACTGGCGCTGGAAAAAGCCGAACTGATCCCGGCCGAAGGCGACTCCGCGTTGTCCGGCGACACCCTGGGCGAAATTGCCCGCCAGTTCCTGCTGACCCGCTCCGTGATTGATCGCGAAAGCCGCGTAATCGATCCGCTGGTGCTGGAAGCCATGCTCAAGACCGGCCCGCTGTCCCTCAGCAGCCAGCAAGAAGCGGACGCCGCGCTGGCCAAACTGAGCGCGCTGCTGCCGGCGGACGCCATCGAACTGCAACTGCTGCGCGACGAAAAGAACGACGGCCACCTGATCAAGATCATCCGCAAACTGCACGGCAACGTGATGGTGACGGTGATGGACCAGGACTTCCTGGAATCCGGCGACTACGCGGAAATGAAGAAAACCGGCGACATGCTCAGCGGCCTGCTGCGCGAAGGCGCCCACGTCAAACGCGGCGAAACCGTGAAACCGGTGGCGGAGTTTGGCGAAGCGCTGGACTGGCTGCTGGCGGAAGTGAAGAAGGGCATGAACATCCAGCGCTATAAAGGCCTGGGCGAGATGAACCCGGAACAGCTGTGGGAAACCACCATGGACCCCACCGTGCGCCGCTTGCTGAAGGTGCGCATTGAAGACGTGATGAGCGCGGACGACGTGTTCACCACCCTGATGGGCGACGAAGTGGAACCGCGCCGGAACTTCATCGAGGGTAATGCCTTGATTGCGCGGAATATTGATGTGTAAATCTGTAGGATCCCACGAATATCTAGATTTTTCCCACATTTCTAGATTTTTGGGATTTCACACGCAGCCTACGCTGTGAGAAGGATGGCCTCCAGGTTTGGGGGCCATTTTTCGTATTAGCTCAATTGTTCTCTTGAAGCACGCCGTCTACGTTCAGCAAAAGTGGATGTTGGTAACCCATGCGCAATCCGCCTGCTATGGGTTGTTATTACTCCGGCAGTTCAATTCCGAATTGATACTTATAATTCTTTGTGACATTTGATGTGAGGGCCACAAGGTCACTTGGCAAAAATGGGACTCGCAAGCGTGCGTCATGCCCCATTTTATAGTGATTCAGGCATTTTCTCGCTAGATTACTCAGCTACGGACCTCAAATAGTGACACTCTGTCTCAAGATTCAAGATCGACATTAATGCAGGCTGATCAATCTGCTGCCCAAGACCAACCTTAAACGTGCTGGCGCTCGAATAATAAATATCTAAATGATGTAATGGATGATGGTGTCCATCCTCACGGATATCATCCCAGTCATACCGGATGTAACCATCCTCGGCAATCATCAGCTCTCGCACTAACGTCCAAAGCTGCGGATCATAGTCTGACATTTCCATGATTGGATCAATAAATCTGCAAAAATCCCGAACACCAAATATTTCACCAGAATCGATTAGCGCAATGATATTTGATGAAACTCTACTATCAATTTCTATTCCCTCCCTAGAAAAAAATTGATACTGTTCATCACGCAAAATTACGCTAAATGGAAAGCTTATCGAAAATATCTTTCTCCCACCCTCTGACGTACAGAAAAGCCGGCTCATCTTCCCTACACAGATAGTAAGGCGTGCGCTAAAATTGGCTCCTTCCGCAGGCTGCCCTACCAAAAAATTTTTGACTGTCTCCATCCAAAGAACAATGATGTCACGTTTTGAACGAATGGCTGATAGGTATGTTTCAGCCTGGTACCTATCAATATTAAGATTGAATTGCTTAGCCACGTTTAAGCCCTGCTCTTTATCATTCTTTCGTACATAAACCGGCTAGTCTCCCTGATATTATCCATATCAGGCTCTTCTCCGATCACTTTCTTGAGTGCATCAATTAGCTGCTCACGCCATAAAGGAAGAACGCCAATTTCATTGAAGGCCTTATCAGCCATATCGAAGAAGGAGAGGGTGCTAGCAGCTACCGTAATTGTAGTCTTTATCCGAGCCTTTTCTTCATCATTAGGTGGCATGACCTCGATTTTACCTTCCGCGTTAATTCGGCTCAATCCGTCAGAAATATGATGAAGTATATCTTGGTTAAGCTCGGCCGAAACAATCATTCGTGACTGAAGGAAGGAGCGTGTCAAAGTCATATAGAGCGAATTTCGATAAACATAACCATTAGTAATGCATTTGCTTACACAGATAACAAATGGGAATTCAAGGCCTTTAACATTATTTTTGTTACTTACAAACAATTGCCCCGGCTCTCGACGCTTTGTTTCATGAGCCTTGTTTACTAGCCATCCGAGCTCCCTGCGTACCAAGATAGAGAGTTTATCTGCTAGTGGAAAAGCCTCATCATTTCTGTCAAGGATAATGATCCCAACATCATCAGGCTGTAAGGATGGATGTTCTTGGGCAAGTTGACGAATTGCAGTGACGATACTAAATGCAGCAGCATCTAGGAAGTTTCCACTAACAGACTCAAGCACCACACTCGGGACATCATTTTCTATATCCTCAAAACGCCTTAACGGCTCACGCGTTAAGCGGTATAAAGAGTTTGAGGCGGCCTTCTCTACAATGTAACCGCAAGCGACCCACTCAGGGTCCTCTAACCAGCGTAATTTGGTTTCTTCAAACAAGCCCATTCCAATGGCATGAGCAAACATAAGTGTTCTTGGATCCGTGCGGTAACACTTGCTTAGCAGATGGTCAGGCGCAATATTTGGAGTAATGTTGGCATCGAATATGCTCTGAAATATGTCACCTGCAACGTACAATGTATCTCGGCTAACTTTTCGGCAAAGAGCTATAAATGACTCAGGAAAATCTTGGCTTTCATCAATAAGAATATGATCAAAATATGGATCAACCTCTTCTCCTAACTCTTCAAGAGCTTCGCTACAGGCTCTGGCGAATGACATGTACGCACTGAATGGCTTGAACTGTAGTTTATATACGCTACAAATAAGGCGGTAGGTACCTGAATTGGGGAGTGCATTTGATCCCCATCCATGAACACACCAAAGGCGTGACTCCCAAGCAATTTGCTCTTCAACCTTCATAAAATTGAAGAAGTCTGGTATTCTTTTCCGAAGATGCTCTGCCAGAATCTTATTGTGGCAGGTGAAGAGAATTTTAGAGTTTGGCCGATTTACATATAAATCTCTAAGCTTGTGCAGTAGCAGCTCTGTTTTTCCAGTCCCAGACAAACCTTGGATTCGTACGATGTCATTCTTTGGTTTTTCATAAATAAATCGGGTTTGATCACCATCAAATAACTGTATTTTACGCTTTACCCTATCCAGCAGACTGATCGGCAAATCTGCTTGCACGCGCTCAATGTCATTGATACTACCAGTGAGAAGGGATACCAATAGCTCCGCTATTCGCTGCTTTGCGGGATCGTGCAGTTCTGACTCTTTTATCCAAGCATCAAAAGGCTCAATCTCATCGGCATAAATCGTTGCAATTAGTTCAGACTTCCAAGTCCGTGGGCGACCAATAGCTTCTTTATACCTATATTTGTCAGAAATTGAGGCAAGATCCTCAACGAAATCATCAACGAATTCGTCGAATGAATCATTGTTTCCACTGAAATCTATGAACGTCAGTTTCCTCTTGGGAGAGAGTACGACGACTGCACTCGGGTGATCGTAGGTATATCTACTATCACCAAGAGGGCTGGAAATTACATAAATTTGCTCTCGATTTGATATCGCGTGATTTTCGACTTCATCAAGGAATCCTTGATTCAGATGATTTTTTTCTGCTTGGAGGAAAAAGAAACTGTTTGACATTGATAAAGCCCGATAAAGAGATATGTATGGAAATATTTTAATTTTAAATATTTCAAGTTTACACTAAAATAGCGGTTCGCATGATCTATATCCTTGCAGCCAGTTTCACTTCAGGGCAATGTCATTTTTGATTCAAAGTCATTGTATTTTATGAGAAACCTGAGCGATTCAAAATATATGATCAATAAAATTTATCAAACACCCACGATCCCGCACAGCACTTCCTTGCCGTACTCTTTGTACTGTCTACATCGGTTCACCTTGGCTCAAGCTCTCTAACGGTTTTTGTTAGCAACTCTAAGCTACTCGCTGATCAGCCAGTACCAATTAGCTTTGGTCCATGTTACCTCGCTCACAAGAAAAGCTTCGGTTGATTTGTAGCAAGTAAAACAAGCTTTTCTTTTGCCTTGGAGCCTCGGCGAAGCACTCGCCCATTTTCATCCATCAAGGTAATTTCGTTACCAGCATGCAAACTTGTCAAAGTTGTCAAATACTGTGCTTTCGATGCCCCTGTATGATTACAGGTTGCATTCAAGAATTCCTCCACTTTTACTCCATTAGAAAAACGACCATGAAGCATACGTGGAATTTGTTCAGATAGACGTTCCAGAGTCATCTGGTGGTAGGCTGGCTGGAAAGAAAATATTTCTAACTCCCCAGCCATAAATCTATCGTCATGCAATGGGGAATAACCCATCATATTGAATCTATCAAGCCCTTCTCCAGCATATTGGACAACCTCATTCCCATATCGCCATCCAATTTCATTCATGACGTGCCTGGCAGTTGGTTGCCTTGACATGTGAATCAGCCAGTACAAGCCGTAGCCATGGGGGTTCTTAATAAAGAAGCTTTCATAATATCCTGCCCCACAGTCACGCGTTATAGCCTCATAGAAGTATTTTTGAAGAATCTGTCTACGATTGTCTTCATCTCCCTTTTCCCATAGTTGCTCCACTCTCCCCCTGAGATGGTCAAGTGAGAACTGTGTTTTTTCAATGAAACTGTCAATATTCTTCTCACTGATATAATTAATGAGAGAATCGACATTGAAATTTAGGATGATTTCTGAGAAAGGAAGCCTGGACAAGATTTTGTTGATCATTCCAACCGAAATCTGGTTGTAACCATATTGATCCAATAGAAAAAGAGCTCTTGCCTTCGGGTTGGCGGTCTCAATTCTTTGAATAATGGTTTCGATTGCTTGATTGAAGGTACTTTTGATTAACTGGATTCGCCCCTGATTGAGCCATGGCGCAAAGTGGCTATTTTCAATATTTTTTCGGAGGCCATAATGGGCATCCTTGTCTTTGTCGATAAAAAAATACTGCCCAAAAACCTGGAAAGGATTAGTTGTACGCTCCTTATTGACATACGTCTCCCCCTCGACACAAGCCTCCATCATTATGAATGGTGAACCACTAACAATTTGGCTTGGACGTTGAAACCAATATTTCCCACCACCAGCGAATCCATCTATGAAATACATTGGAAGTTTGGGAACGTGCGGGTTCTTTCCATAGACTTTTATATACTCAACTATGTAGTCTCGTAAAATTTCGTGCTTTACCTTGCTATGTGCTTCAAGCTCAGGTGGATTTTCCCAGTCATAGTGCTTTCGTGGCATATGGATATATGGCTTCCAGCCCATGCAAGGGCATCCAGATATAATCATCCAACTAAAACTCAATGCAAGAGATAACTATGTTCAAAATCCATTGCGAACTCCCATCCATTTTCATGGATTAGGGATCGGCAGAGCACATAAATTATCCGCCCGATTAAATTTTTTATATCTGCAAGTTTATGGATAATTTCTTACGTCAAGTTCTCACTTCAACAGCCGGCATTTCGTCCCAAGTCCGACCATGCAGTTCTCGCCCGTTATATTTCTTGGCGCGTTTTACACCATCGGATCCCCAGCCACCCCACTGCTTGAAGAAGAACGCGACGCCGGCGTCTTCGCATTGACCGCGAATCGAGTCGACCCAGTCAATTTTCATCGGTCGCGCTTTAGGCCCGGACTCCCCACCCACAATTACCCAGTGGATGTTGGTTAAGTCCAACACGCCTACATCCTCGAGCAGCGGCTCAACTGAGAGGAAGCGGATTGCTGCATCGACACGGCGCAGGTGATCAATGCGCGGTACGCCGTATCTGCGATCCTCGACCGACACACCTAACCAAGCATTGCTTGGAGCGGTTTTACCTGTAAAGAACGCCTCCAGACGATCAGCCCGCTTGGTCAGGATCTGAAATGTATGCCAGTGGGCACGCTCGATAACGTCAAAGACCTTAGCCACATAGTCGAACGGCACGTCTTCATGAAACAGGTCCGACATGGAGTTCACGAAGTAGGTGGTCGACGTTTTACGCTTCAACGGGTCATCCAAACGTTGTGGCAACAGCGTCAATTCGAAACCATTCTCGTAGCCAGGAGTCTTCATCGCTTGTAATCGACCAGCCATACCCTCTGCGTAGCAGTGCTTGCACCCCGGAGAAATCTTGGTGCACCCCACTGTCGGGTTCCAAGTTCGCTCAGTCCACTCTATTTTGCTTACCGTTGTCATAATTGCACCTCATTATCGCGATTTTGTAACTCTTCCTGCAACTTGGCAATCGCCAACTCCAGTATTTCTGCCTGGCCTAGCCCCAAGGTTTTTCTGAGTTCCGCTAGGTTCTGCATAGCTTCTCCCGGAAGCCATGTCTGTAGACGTGCAAATCCTTCTTTCCGCCGGCGCTTGCGATATCCGTCTTGGGCTGTGGCCAGTTGCTGCTTTCGCGTTGTCGTCATTTGCCACACTCTTTGATTACACTGTAATAATACGCATTTTTATGCAATTTGAAATCTAAATTACTGATATTTATGATGTTTTTAACGTTTCAGGCAGGAAATACAACAGGTAAAATGAATCGATGGCCCTCCTTCAGAGCGGGTCGCTCTTCAGGATTCAAGATGCTGAGTTCTCATGCCAGACTGGCTTGCAAGTAGGCAAACAACCACTATCTGCGGAGATGGGCTGTCCGTTGGAATTACTGAGGACAACACCCTTGGTGCCACGCGGATCAAACAGACTCTCTACTCGATGTCCTGGAGACTCCCAGTCTAACCAAGACCAAAGCCATGCCTCTGCCCGCAAGGATACAAACCATGCAAAAGCCCGAACAAACCGCCCCGGTGGAGACCTCCTCCTCCGAGGCCTATGACGCTTATGTACGCCAAGCAGTCCAAGCGGCCATAGATGACCCTGCTCCTGGCGTCCCACATGAAGAAGCCGAAATTTATTTCGCCAAAAAGCGCACAGAGCTACGAAGACGCTTGACTGAAGGAAAGAGATGAGTCGTAACCGCTCAGAGATGACTCTGGAACAAGAGGGCTCGACATCCTTTATCTGACGGCAATGAACTCACCAAAAACCACTTTCAGCTTCAATATCAGCTTCAAGATCCCGCCACAAATCATCGAATGGAAACTTTCCGATGGTTTGGTTTGTTAAATGGGTCCAGCCCCAGAACCACTGCAGAAGTTTAAGCATGCCATCTTGCTGCTGTCCTCGTGTTGGAGGACCGACTCGCCAGTCAGGCACAATGGGGATGCCGAGTCCGAACAGACAATCGTAGCCCTTCTTCCCGTAGATGAGACTCTTCTTTACCCTGTCTATCGCCTTCTGGGATTGTAATTTCCCCTCATCCCTGACCGTAGTGACCGTATGATTTAGCCGGTCTACGCCCTGAGCAAACATCTCGGCATCCAAAATACACCGGCCATTTTCCCAAGTTGTCCGACTGAAAACCTTTGCGTTCAATACTCCGAAGAACTCCGCCAGTAAGCCCCTGGCCTTGAACGTATCCCCGACAACCAGCATGCAGCGATATATCAGCTCCGCTGCGGTTCGCATGCCGTCATCATGCGCTTGATGCCGGTAAATCTCCCATATCAGGACCAAGGCCGCCAAGGCATCAAGGCTCCCGGCGCCGACCAGCGTGCGGCCCTGGCTATACCACAGCAGGTTGCGCGTCCCTGTCGCCTCGGCCCTTCTCCAGTTAGCTATAGCCCTGCGCAGATCTGGCTCCAACTGGTTGATATACCGCGGCGCCTTCCGCAGCGATATCTCATCTGCGAGCAGGACAGGCCAGAGCACGCTCCCCAGCTCCTTCGATGACCCTGGGACCTCTACCTCGACAGACGCTACCAGTTTGGACTGCGGTACCCGTCTCCCATTTTTGTACCGTGGCCACTTCTTGGTTGATCCCAGTTTTGAATCGTCCTGATCCGACAGTTTGCGATCAAACCTCTTCTCTAATCCGAAAGCCGACGCCTCTCCCAGCTGCCGGCGCACACCCTCGTACCAATAGCGCACCCTCAGCTCTTTAATCGGCGACGGTAGGAAATATTTTTTCATGAGATCATGCTGAAAATTCGATGTGTGAATTTTAAAAATACGCCTCAATACATTGAAAATAAAGATATATTTCACAATTAATTAAAATGAAGTGCGCTTTTTTGTCCACCTAGGATAAGGCCCATCGATGGCGTAGGCTTAAGCAGTCTTGGAATTGAAAGAGCGTGACGTGGCGAAACAAGCGGATATAGAGCATTTAACTGGCGAACTCAGGGATAGCCTGACCAAGCTGTATGGCCCTTTATTGCCGAGTCGCGAACTCTGGAAGATCTTCGGCTACGCCTCGCCTGCGGCGTACCGCCGAGCACGCGCACGCAAGTTGCTTCCTGTTGGGGAGTTCGAAATTGAAGGCCGCCGGGGCTACTTTGCGCTCACGCACGACGTGGCCCGCTGGCTCGCGACACAGAGTAGTCCGCGCGTGCCATCACGGTCGGAGGAGGACCAAGAAGTCCATGCGGACAGGGAATGGAAGGCCTGTGAAACGAGGGCTGGCCAGAAGGCTGATCGCCCTGAGTCGGATCCAGATCAACCTAAGCGAGAAGGAGAAGCAGAAATGTAAAAGGGTAACCTGACGGCTACCCCTTTGATGCGAAAGCCGAAACTTCCGCCATAGACAAGCAAAGTATCGTCTCGCGCATCCAAGCGGTCAAGCCATTCCCCACTGTGTTCGGCCCAAAACGTTCAGTTTCCAACTGAACGGCGGATTTTCACGTCCATTTTTGGCCAACTTTCCAACAGATGCGTGGCTGCGCAGGGAGAGCTCTTGCCGGCGCAGCCGGGAGAATACGATGCGAGTACGACGAGTCGTCACCCGTCGGGGTAGGCACATCCGTGGCTATTTCCCCTCCAAAAAAATGAAGCGGATGGTGGCATGGGAGTCGCTGCTGGAACGCGATGCCTTGCTGTTGCTGGAGCTATCGCCCGGCGTGGTGGCCTACCAGGAGCAGCCCGAAGAATTGGCTTACTGGGACGGGGAGGCCATGCGCGCCTATATACCGGATCTGTGGGCCTCGCTGCACGATGAACGGGCGCTGCTCATTGAGATCAAGCCCTCATCCGAACTAAGCCGCTCCCAGGTCAAAGCGAAATACCGCCAGATTGCCGAACAGCTGTTGGCACAAGGTCTGGATTATCGGCTTTTGACCGATAAGGAAATCCAGCAGGAGCCGCAGTTCAGTAATCTGAAACAGCTGCAGTACCACTACAACCATCCCACAAGCCCCCTCCCAACCCGCAGCCAGCTGGCTGCGGCCTTCTATCTGACCGAATCCATCCCCTTGGCGCAATGCCTGGAGCGGTTCGGTTCAGACGTCACCTACACCCTGATCGCGCAAGCCCGACTCTATGTCGACCTGACACAGCCCCTCGCGCCGGCCTCCCTCGTTCAACTACCTTCGGGAGAGCGCCATGCAACGATTTACTTTTAAACGCGGCCTGGGCTTCCTTCAAGGACAAGCTCGCTGGGAGCTGGACCGCCGCTTGGCCAGCGGCAAGCTGCAACTGCTCTCAGACGAAGGCGAGGTTCTGACGCTAACCTCCGCAGAAATCCTGCAACGCTGGCAGTCGCAGGCATGGGTCATCGACGAGGAGTCATTGGCCAACCTCGGTGAGGCGATCTATCTCGTGACGCCGCGCGACCTGTCGACCTATCCACTCAAACTTCAGGCCATTGCCAGGCGCCGCCTGCATTATCTGCAGGGCATCGACCCCGACCACACACCGTACAACAGGTCGGCTTGGGAAGCGCGCATCAGTCAACTGGCCAGCGAGATCGATGACAAGTACCCGCCTTGCGCATCGACCGTATCGGAGTGGTGGCGGCGTTACCGGACCACCCGCTCGATTCTGAAACTGATTCCCTGGGGTCGGCCAGAATCCAACCACCAGAGCAAACCTGGCTATCAGCTGTTCGAACAGGTCATCGCCGAGGTCTATCTCACTGACAACAAGCTGCCGAAGCTGGCGGTCTACCAGCGGATGAAGGCACGTACCGAGGTCATCAATCAATCGCTGTACGCGCAGGAGCAGATGAAATGCCCCGGCCGCACCACGGTATACCGCTGGTTGGAGGCGCTACAGCAGGACCTGGTCGATCTGGCCCGCGAGGGCGCCGAGGCCGTGCGCATGAAATACCGAGTGGCGATCGGCCGTGTGGAGATCCAGGCCATCCTGGAACGGATCGAGATCGACCATACCCCGCTGGATATCATCATCATCGATCTGGTGACCGGCCTGGCATTGGGCAGACCGTGGATTACCGTGGCGATAGACCAGCACTCCCGGATGATCGTCGGCTTCTATATCAGCATCGGCGCGCCCTCCGCCAACTCGCTGTTGCAGTGCCTGCGGCGGGCCATTCTGCCCAAGGAGGATCTGCTAAGCCAGTGGACCGATATCAAGCACCCGTGGCCGGCCTACGGCATTCCACAGTTGGTCGCCGTCGACAATGGCCCGGATTTGCACAGCACCGGCTTTGAGCTGGCCTGCCTGGACATGGGTATCACGCTGCAATTCTGTGGATCCAAGGTGTCATGGCAAAAAGGCGCGATTGAACGGTTTATCCGGACGATGAGCGTGGACCTCATCCACACCCTGCCAGGCACCACGTTTTCTAATCCGCAGGAGCGCGGTGACTACCCGGCAGAAAAGCAGGCCTGCCTGGACATGGCCACGCTGACGCATTTACTGGTGCGCTGGATTGTCGATGTCTACAACGTCACGCCTCACCGCGGCATCAAGGGCCGGCCACTGGACCGTTGGCAGGAGTCGGCCAATCGGACGCCGATTGCGCTGCCCACCGACCCGCAGCAGTTGGAGCTGATCGCCGGCATTCCGGCGAGCCGGACGCTGTTCCACTACGGCATCGAGTTCGAGGGCCTGCATTACAACGACCACCATGTACAGTTGATCCGCCGGCGTTTCGGCAAAAACGTTCCCGTGGAGATCAAGACCTACGAGGATGATGTCGGCCACATTCATGTTCTGGATCCGGACAGCAAGGCGTATCTGCGCGTTCCGGCGCGGGACATGGAATACGCCGAGGGTCTACCTCGGGAAATGCACCGCACCATCCGCGCCCATGCCTGCAAACGCTTCGGCGAGCTATGCAACACCCCTGAATTGCTGGAGACGAAACGCGAAATCCTGGAGTTGGCGCAGGCGGCGCTGCAACACAAGAAGATGGGCTACCGAAAGTCCGGCGCGCGCCAATTCAACCTCAACAGCGAAGCGGTGCTGGAAAAACAGGATCCGCTGGTCGCCGCCAGAAAACCCGTTAAAACCCGCAAAGCCCCCGTTCCAGACGCCTTGCCGGACGGACTGCAGGATGATCTGCCGGAGCTGTCGGTGTCAGCCAAGAAGGGAGGCGCGTGATGGATCCTCTCGACTTGATGCGGCAGTTCGCCCCGAACGCCGGCTACGCGTCCGACAAGGTGCTGGGCTACAAGCTGCAGTTGGAACCCATCTACCACCAACGCTTTCGCCACGCGCTGTTCCAGATCGCCGAACTGCATCACCGTCGCCGCGCGCATGGCGTGGGCGGCGGCGTGCTGTTGATCGGCCCCTCCGGCGCCGGCAAAAGCACCGTGCTTCGGGCGTATGAGGCCCAGTCACCACGCAGTTTTGAGACGCAGCGCACTCGGATTCCGGTCCTCATCGTGCGAGTGCCGTCGTCGCCGACGGTACGCAGTCTCGCCGGCGCCATCCTGGAGGCCATGGGGGATCGGAAGTCGCACCGCGGCACTGCCCCCGAGAAAACCACCCGGCTGGTCGACTTCTTCTCGCAATGCGGTGTGGAGTTGCTGCTGATCGATGAGTTCCAGCATCTGTTCTATACCCCCAGCGCGACGGCATTTCGGGATGTCACCGATTGGCTGAAGAACCTGCTGGAAAGTACCGGCGTAGGCATGGTGGCGTGCGGGCTGTCGGCAGCCGAGCTGGTGATCCGCAGCAACGAGCAGTTGTCGCGCCGGTTCTCGCAGTGCATCCCCATGGATCCGTTCCAGCTCGACGATGAGGCGGATTTCTTGGAATACCGGGGACTGCTCAAGGGCATCGCCCTCTGCCTGCCGCTGGGTTGCGAGATTCCCTTGCATGAGGCCAACCTGGCGCGGCGCATCCACACCGCCAGCTTCGGGCTGCTCGACTACACCATCAAGCTGCTGGAGGGCGCGGTCTGCGCGGCCAACCTGGCCGGTCTCAACACGCTGTCGCTGGATGTGCTGGGCGCCGGCTTCCGCGAGCGGATCTGGAAAGACGTGCCTGACACGCTGAATCCCTTCCACCTCGAGTCGTCGCTGCGTCCCCTCACTCGCCCCGGCGAGGTGTTCTACCCGCATACCCGTAAGGACCCAGTTGGCTCGCCGGTAGCCATCAAGCTGGGCCTGCATCCAAGCAAAGGAGGCGTGACCCATGCGTGACAGCACCATCTCCCAGCAAGGTGCTCCCAGCTTGCTGATCCGTCCCCACCCAACGCGAACCGAAGGGCCAATCGGCTATCTGTTCCGACTGGCCGAGGCCAACTTCATGAGCCTGCGGGATCTGGAACAGCTCGGCATCGCCTTCACCCCGGAGGCCTTGCGACAGCAACAGCTGCTGCCTCCCGATTCGCTTTATCCGGAGCTGCACAGCCATATTCGTCACGTGGCCCAGTTGGAGCAGCATCAACCCAGCATCTGGAACCGACGCTTCGCCCGCTACTGCCCGTACTGCCTGGCGGAAGAAGCCCGATGGCGGATCGGCTGGGAGCTGCTGTATTTCGACACCTGCCCCAAGCACGGCACCTGGCTGGTGGACCATTGCTCCAGTTGCGGCGAGTCGATGACCTGGCACCGAGACAGCCTGCTCCGCTGTCACTGCGGCGCCGATCTACGTCGGGAGATCCCGGAGGAGGCGCCTGCGGCCGCCATCCTGCTGGTGGAAACGCTGGAGCAGATGCTGTTGCGGCAAGCGGTTCCACAAACGCATGGCTATCCCTTCCAAGGGCTCACCCTGGAGCAGGTACAGCGCCTAATCCGCTACCTGGGTACTTATCTGAATCCCGTCGCCACGCTCAAACCACTCAAAATCATGAATGCGGGCTTGTTGGAAGTGTCTTGGCCCATCACCTCATTGGCGGCGGAGATGCTGGTCTTCTGGCCCGACAAATTCCACGCGGCGCTCGACACGCTGCAGACGTCCAGTGGAGATCCACAGATCAGCCTGAATGCCGTGTTTCAGGAGGCTTATCGTTACCTTTACGACGGAGGGCTGCGCGATGGCGTTTACCACCCGGTTCGCGAAGCTTTCGAACAATGGGTGACGCAGCGTTGGAAAGGCGGCGTGGCCAGACGGAATCGCCGGCTCACCATCGAGGTCCTGGAGAACATCCAGTGGATTCCTGGCAAGGCGGCGGCCGACCGACTCGGTATCTCCATGGCGCGGCTGCGCTACCTGATCCGTTCCGGGCAACTGGAAGGGCAAGAAACCATCAGCAGCAAAGGCCGCCGCTTCCTGATGGTGCGCAAAGACCGGCTGATCCAGGTGGAGGAACAACTTGCGGGGGAAATCACCATGACCAAGGCCATGGAGGTGCTGGGTCTGGGCAAGGTGCGGATGCGACGGATCCTGAAGCTGCTGTTCCCCTCCGCCCGCCGAGTCAATGACCAGCCTTTGCTGCCATGGTGCATTTCCAGCTCGGAGGTCTATCAGTTGGCCGAGTTCGGCGAGGCGCTGCCGCGGGTCTATTCTCTCGATGAAGACGAAACTTCGCTGGCCGACGTGCTGCACTATTGGCAGTGGAATGCCGATGAAGTCGTGTCGTTGGTTGAGGAGGTCCAGGCAGGCAAGCTGGCCGTCTGCGCCACCCTCATCGGCAAGACCGGGATCACACGCTGGGTGTTCAAGCGCAAGGACCTGCAGCTGTGGCGAGCCAGTCTTCCCACGGATCGGGCCAACTGGGTCACCATTCCGGAGTTGGCCGAAGTGCTGGGGGTGAAGCAGCAGGTGGCGTACTGGCTGACGCAGAACGATTACATCCGCTCGCACAAGCTGGGCAACCAGAAGCACCAAGGCTCCAGGGTGCGCAAAGCGGATGTCGACCGCTTCCTGCGGCAATACATCTTCGGTACTGAGATTGCAGACCTGACCGGCCGCTCGCCCAGGAAAGTGATGAACATGCTCAAGCACTTAGCCATCTACCCGCTCCGCGGCACCAGCATCGAAGCTTGCCGCCAACTGGTATATACTCGCACCGATGCGCTTACCCGATTTATCGAGAGATATCAGGTGGGGGATCCGATCAAGTGGCGGGACACGGTGCAGCGGCGGCGAAAGGCTTGGGAGAGGATCTTCCAGGAAGATGGGACGCCCGTACCGCCCCCGTCCCACTTTCGTCTAGAACCCCGTTGATCTGTCGTGGGGCTCATCTAGATGAAGATGGGATCCTACAAAATCTGTCTGTAGATGAACGCATAATCTGAGAAAACGAGCCCCGTAAATTGATAAATTTATGGGGCTTTCTCTATTGATAGTTGCGATTAATTTACGTTTCGTTGTAAGCCCCGCCTGGGCTTACGAGTAACTCCATACTCAACGTTTCTTCAGGTTGACAAAATCGAACAGTATTCGTACGATTTTCTTACATCCATTGCTGGACTTGTGAGGCAACCATGGCAAACCTTGAACACCAAATTAAAGAAGCGTTAGAGCAATTTTGGGATGAACATGCGCTTGAACCAGTAGGAGGGGGCCCGAGCACCGTCAATGAGTTGCTTGAGCCGATTGAGTCTATGACCGCAGTGGAAGTGCTAATCGTTCTCGACGAGATTGTGAATGAAACGCTGCCAAATAGTCTCATTCAGGCTGGCGGGTACAAAACGAAAGAAGAATTTGTAAATGTTTTGTCAGCCCGAGTTCTCTCGCATCTGGAGACCAAGGAATGAACCAGGAAAAGACGGGCTCGGTTGATGAGCAGCGTCTATTGCTGGCTCAAAGGCTGAGAGAATCGCGAGAGTATGTTGGTCTCTCGCAAGAGGATGTTGCAACAGCTCTTGGTATATCGAGGCCAGCTGTTACTAACATTGAAGCCGGAATCCGAAAGGTGGAAGCAGTTGAGTTGGACAAGTTAAGCCACCTGTACGGGCAGACCGTGCAATACCTGCTTACGGGTGAGTCTTTGACGTCAGATTCCCGCTTGGCTTTTCTGGCTCGGGCCACTAATGGGCTTAGCGAGCAAGACTTGGAAGAGTTGGGCCGCTTCGCCGAATTCTTGCGCAGTTCCGGCAAATCCAGTCGCCGAGGTTCGTGATGGCACGTGACGAATTGTTGGAGGCCGCCCGCCGAGCTGCGAAAGTTCTGGGTGAGTTCTCTGTCCGCGACCGCATCAAGGAAGGCTATACGCGCGTCGACCCAACGCAGCTTGCTAGTGAGGCTGACGTCACGGTCATGTTCCGGCCTCTGGATAAGCTTCTCGGAGGCTTTCTTCGGGAGGACGGTGAAGCCGGGATTCTTGTCAATGTACTTCGGCCCCGCGGGCTAGTGCACATGACGTGTGCTCATGAGTTGGGCCACTACTTTCTTGGTCATGAGAGCACTACCGATGAAACGGTGGACATCGGAATGAGCGCTCACCTCATCGAGCAGCAGGCCAACCAGTTTGCGTATTCGCTGCTTGCCCCCCAGTGGCTTGTTGTGACCATCATGAATTTGAAGCGCTGGTCCAAATCCCACCTAGAAAACCCTTTCATCGTCTACCAGCTGTCTTTGCGTCTGGGTATGAGCTTCGAAGCGATGACCTGGTCGCTTGTGCGCCTGAGGTTCATCTCCCAAATTTCCGCGTCACGAACACTTGCGCAGAAGCCTAAAGCCATGAAACTGGATGCCCTAAACATCCAAGACGCATCCGTCAAAGTGCCCGGTGATGTTTGGGTGCTAGACAAGTCCGACAAGGACCGCATCATCGAGCCGGCATCGACTGACCGATTTGTCGTTGACCTACCGAACCACGCAGCAGCTGGCCATCTGTGGACTGTAGATGAACTACGTTGCGAAGGATTCGTACTCGAACCATTCGTTCAGGATGCGAGAACTGTGTCCAAGAGGGGAAGCAGCTCTATAGTGGTCGGTGGACTCGGTAGCGGAACGATGAGGTATGAGCTTGCGCCAGTTGCGGAATCAGGTGAAGCATCCACGGTGAAAACCCAAAGACGGGCCGAAATTTCGGTCCATGAGACTGCGCCGTGGTCCAATGGGTCGGAAAGTCACGACACCCTGTCTTTCAGCGCCGAGTTCAATGACCTCAATGGTGGTTTGTCTCGACACGAGCGCGAGCGCAGATTGGAAAGCGTGCGAGGTCGTGGATGATTGAAATCGAGGTAAATCATTCTGGCCGCCTGGGTCCTTCCCGCAATCAGGGTATTCGCCCCACATGCTTGGCGTTCACGACGTCAGACCTGAACGCATTCGCCAATGCGACGCCACACCTTAGCGTCGAGTATATGTGTCACTATGCTGCCCGGGTCGGACAAAACTGGCAGCCCGGCGATGGTTTCACAATGGAGCAGATTCTTGCCGCCGTCGAGAACCCTGGGCAACCAGAAGAGGGTATCTATCCCTATCTCGGTAATTCGCACGACGCGCCGCTTCAGGTACCGCCGAGCAATCTGCTGCCGCTCTATGCCAGCCAGCCCAAGAGGCGCAATTTGTCGCTCTCTGAAGTTGTTACTCACATCCATCAAGGGTATGCTGTAGGCATGATAGTGGCGGTCACAAAGTCATTGTTTTATCCCACTGCCGGTATTGTCGCATTTGACCCTTATGTCATTCCGGACCAGTTTCACGCAATGGTTGCCGTAGGTGTAGGGGTACATCGCCAATCTAGCGAAAAGCACGTCCTGCTCCGAAATTCGTGGGGTGATGGATGGGGTAATCAGGGGCATGCTTGGGTGTCAGAACGGCATCTTCAGCTGCATATGCAAGAGGGATTCTTGGTGTAGGGCAACAACATGGCAGTTCTCTTTGACACGCATACACGAGTGGTGCCGACGTGGCTCGCCGCAGCGCAGTATCTTGATTCGGCGCCGAAACGTAAGGCGATGAACATCATTCTCGAAATCGACAACCCGCTCGCGATTACGGACGAAGACAAGGCCGTGATGCAGCGGGTCGATGCAGCTCTGGCACCACGGGGCCTTACGCTGCGAACGGTTGCAGGGACCATATTCCCATTAGATATCTACCGCCGCTATAAGCGGCCAGCCTTCTACGACAAATATAAGGTGATGCTCAAGCGTGGCAAGAAGCGAGGTACATGGGGTACGTATGCTCACCGCATGATTGAGCGGACGTCCAAAGATGGAAAGGGAACCATCAACCCTCTAGAGATGCTTGTCCAGCGGTTACGCGACGATGGACAGCCGACCAAAGAGAATGGTTCAACATCTTCTTATATTTCCGCTTATGAGCTGGGTGTCGCGGACCCCGAAGTAGATTTGGCAGAGGTCCAGGCGGTAGGCGAGGCTGAAGGAGATGTCCCAACATATAACGCAGCGATTGATGGTCGCGACTGGCTGGGTATGCCATGCCTCTCTCATCTCAGCTTCAAACGCGTGAAGGAAGACGATGGTGTTGTGGTGCATCTTACCGCGATGTATCGGTCACACCACTACTGTGCTCGAGCACTTGGCAATCTCCTCGGCTTGGCGCAGCTGCTCTCGTTCGTTGCGAAAGAGGCCGAACTCAAAGTCGGCACGCTCACTTGCCTTTCCTCTCACGCTGTGTTGGACGTCGGCGAGTGGGGTGGTGTAGCTAAGACACGGACTGTCTTGGGCCTTCCGCAATCAAAATAGTGTCACTTGTGAGGCGGCAGCTATTGGAGCCAGGCTGTCGCCATATATTTCTTTCATGCCTCGGCGAAAGTCTGCAATACCCCCATAACTGGGATGGCGAACGCACTCAACATTGATGCCGAAAGACTTTGCGTAATTCGCGGCGTCTTGGCCGATGCAGATAATTCGGCGGATACCGAGCCACTTAAAGAGTGCGTGATTTAGCTCGGAAACGGCTGCTAACTCTTTCGCCGTGAATTTCCGGTTGGTCAGAGGATTGTCGGCCTCATGTGGATGTAATGGGAACACATTCCACAAGAGCGGAAGCTGGTCTAAGCGTTCCAAGATTGCCCAAATCTCGGCAGCAGTTCTCTCGGCGACCACTGGCCCTTTGGTAGCCTTATTAGGCGCGGCACCCGGATAAGAAAGAGCGACAGCATCGAGACGTCGTTCATCCGTCAGCGCGAGGCCTGTGCGCCGCCCCCCTCGGTAGCCAAGGTCTCTACCCATCCAAATCGTATCCACACCTAGTTGCTCGATGGCAGTCAAGTAGGTGCGCAGATTCCTTCGACGGACTGCGGGAGCGTCTGCAAGGTCGTGAACCTCGCAGCGGTTCCTATAGGGGTTAAATACGCCTTCCAGCCCAATCTCGGACAAAGCGGCAACAAATGAACGGGGGGTCATACTTCTTCTTTACTCATTGGGGGAAGCACTGCTCCAACGACCACCTTTTTCTTTGGCAGTACGACTGGTTTTGGCTTTTCTTCTTCATTCACCGCGGAAAAGGTGATGGTGTGGTTGTTTATGTCCACAGTAACATCACCGCCCCCTGTCTGACAAAGCTCACGGAAGACGTTAAAGCCTTCGAGGATGGCTTTCTCCCATTGCCAAAGCGGGCACTTGTACACTTCATATCCCTTCACCATCTCTCGCACCTGCTTCAGTACGCCGTATTCCAGCTTGCCGGGAGGTGTGTCGGTGAAATATTTGTGCCGAAACGCGTGGTTGAAAATCCAGGTTGCAATGCCTTCTTCAATAATCATCGCTCGGGCGCCATCTTCGTCGCGGTCGACCTGAGGATTGCTCTTGCGCTTCAGCTTCAGCAGTCCGCGAATGACCGGCGACCAGCCCAAGTGCGCGATGTAAGCCAAATGGAAGACATCATGGAATCGATAGCCGTCAGGTTCCGTGCGATTGTCGGTTAGCCGGTCGCCGATGTTTACACCCTTCAGCTGCTGGATAACATAGGGGGTCCCATCAGCCCCATACAGCTCGATGAATCGCATCGTGAACGTCCGTGGGAATTGTTCAAGCTCAGAATAGCCTTCATCAAACAACGGCTGATAGGCAGTGCCTACTTGTGGCCATCGCGATTCTGCTTTTTCCAGATTCTCTTCGGCTATGCGGGCGAATTGTAGCTTGAACTGCCCGCAAATAAGGACTATGTCTGCCAGTAATTCTCCGAGTAGGTTGATACTGGAAGGACTAGCGAGGTCCTCGGCACAAGATTTGGCCATTAATTGGCCGCAGTGTGCACCGAGCGCGTATAGAGTAGCCGTTCGCTCGTCTGGAGAAAGTTTGCTGTGGCAGAACGCAATCAAACCATCAAACTCAGCAAACGTAAGATTGCCGGTCGGCCTGGTGTTTTCTACTTCTAGCCGACGCTGAAGTTCTTTAAGCGCAGTAGTTCCTACTTCGTTCAAACTGTGCTTGCATTCTACTGAGACCGTTGTCAGATACCAAAGCGCATCACCGAGTTCCTCGGTTACATTCGCCTGTTCGGCTGGACCGAGGTCACGTTTGGATTTCTTGATAGCGGCCAGTATTCCGCCGACCTCCCCAAAGAAGCCATACAGAAGTTGGTTGAGTCCTTCTTCGGTTCCCTTGAACTGGTTCGACGCCGATGCGCGCGACTGGTACTCGGAGAGTGACAGATCTACCGCACTTGCAACCTCATTAGACATAAACATGACGGAGGCTTTCATAGTCATCATTTACTATGACTGTGGCACAGCATTCCTCTCGGCGTAAAGCTCGGCTTTCAGTTGCTTTGCACAGGTAATAATGGTGCTCCGGTCACCTATCGAGGCGCCAAGAGCCAAAGCCTTGTCTCGCACACTCACAGTGACATCGTAGTGAGGATAAACTGAACGTTCTTGAAACCAGGACCGGCGAAGTCCAAGTTGTCGAGCGAACTCATGTAATTCAGATAGAGTATCGGCAACCAGATGGCACCACAGCGTGCCTTTCCACGGTATGCACTCGTTATCTACGTAGATAGCCATACTTGCCAATTTGCAAAAATATTTGCAAAATAATAGGCAATATGCAGAGAAATCGCAAGTCTGTTCAGAAAGCAGAGGAGCTCGGTGGCGTTTTACGCCAGCGGCGGAAGGAGCTTGGGCTAAAGCTTAGCGGCCTGGCGGGTGTCTTGCAGATTGATGTTGGTCAACTCTCAAGGTTTGAGCGTGGCGAGTTCAAGTATATATCTCGAAATTTGCAAAAAGTTATGGTATTTTTGCAAATATCGACTGAGAAAGAACAGGAGAAGTCCGAGGACATTGTTTGGCAGTTTGCTGAGCTTCTTGGTCGCTCTGAAAGACATCGGGCGGCTGCAATAGCGTTAGTTCGTGCGCTACAAGAGCTGCGGTAGCTATTGAGCCTCCTTAGACAAGTACACAGTGTCCATCATCGCGAACGCTTTCAGCTTGCAAGTGGTATGGGCAGGACTTTGCGGCAGGTCCTCATCTACTGGATAAGCAAAAAGCATATAATCTCAAAGACTTCACCATCCAGCTGAATGATTCAGCCTAATCGCAACGTCATGTCAACATGCCCCTTCTGCACTCTGTCTCCGAACCATCACCTGTTCTCCAATGCCCACGGTGTGGTGATCCGAGATGGCTTCCCCATTTCCCCTGGCCACACGCTGATTGTCCCGCGCCGGCATATTGCCTCCTTCTTTGAGCTGGAGCCCGCAGAGCGGGAAGGGCTGATGGTGCTGCTGGACCAGGCTCGCCAGCAGTTGTTGGAGGAACTGAAGCCGGATGGGTTCAATATTGGTATCAACGATGGCGCGGCAGCGGGGCAGACGGTGCCGCATTTGCACATCCACCTGATCCCACGTTTTGCTGGGGACAGGGAGGACCCGCGTGGCGGGGTGCGTTGGGTTATCCCTGAAAAAGCCGACTACTGGTCGCCGCGATGACGGCGGCGCCTTCCGCGCAGGAACAAATCTCCTTCATCCTAAAGCTTCAGCGTTTGTTTAGTGAGGGCGAGTTCAGCGCCACGTACAAGTTTGCCTTGCTGTTGAGCCTGGCCGAGCTGGCGGTGGAGTGCGGGGACGATAGTGGTGCGGCTTTGAGCCTGCCAATGGCCAAGGTGGGGGAGAAGTTTGCCGAGCTGTATTGGCGGCAAGTGCCGCCTTATTCCTCTGGCTTGGCTGACACGGTGGGTGAGACGCTGCATCAGAACAAGGGCTCGGTGGTGGCGCTCATGCGGCCTTTGCGGCAACTGCATGCCTTGAGCCATGGCCAGTGGTCGCAAGTGCGGGCTTTGTCGGTTTGGCCGGCTTGCCTAAGGGCTATCTGCCAAACGGTACGAGATATGCCCTTGAAGCATTTGCAGATGCTGGGGGGCCAGTTGGATCCTTTCCTTTATACCTATCCATGTCCACCCGACCGGGTGGTGTTGAATGCCGGAGTGGCGTTCAATCTGCGTCGTTACCAAGAGCTGGTGCAGCAACTGGCCAAGGCCGGTTGGTTGGAGCATGTGCGTAGTAATAAGCTGAACCGGGTGATTCTGGGGATGCGGGATGATCTGGAAACCTTCATGTTCGGCTCCGCCCGAGCGGATCTTAGCGAGGTGGCCCAGGTGTTGGGCCCTTTGCAGCAGCAGTGCTGTTTCTATTGTCAGCAGCCCATCAAGGGCAAGGCGCAGGTGGATCACTTCATCCCCTGGTCTCGCTATCCGCGGGACACCGCGCATAACTTTGTGTTGGCGCATGCGGTATGCAACCGTAGCAAGCGAGACATGTTGGCAGCCAAGCCACATTTGGAACGTTGGCTGGCGCATCTCTCTAGGCATGGCGATGAGCAAGGTGTGCTACTAGCACAGTTGGGCTTTGTCTCAGACCAAGGGTGTTCGCTTAGCGTGGCGGAGTGGGCGTACCAAAGTGGTGTGCAGGCACAAGCTCTAGCTTGGCGTGAGAAAAGTAATACGGAGGCTGTGGAGGCAGACTGTTTGGCGTTGTTCTAGGCTCTGCGGCTTGTTTGAAGGCTATGGCGGGCTAGCATTTTTCTGAAGAAGGGATGGTAGTCATGGGGGAGCTTCCTCAACTGTTGAAAGCGTTACCGGCGTCACTGAACTGGGTGGTGACCGTAATCTTGCTGGTGGCTTGTATCTTCTATTTCATCGAAAAGTCCCAGGCCATCTATACGAACATGAAGTATGAGGGGCGCAAGAAGAAAGCAGAAGAGGTCAGTGTTGTTGACTCCTTGGTGGTGGGGGACCGGCAACTGGAGTTGTTGAATGAGGAGAGCAAGCTTCAGCAGGCTTTTTTCAGGATTAGCGGCCTTAATGTAAATAAACGCGATAGAGAGAATATTCTGAAGATTTATTGGCTGGTGCCCATGCGCTATGGAGATCTTAAGTATCTTTATGATTTCCTAGGCCAAGAGACGGATGGCAAGTATCGGGTCCAAATCGGACTGGGGGAGTTGCTTCAGATTTTAGCCGCAGTTGTCATAATGCTTCTGTTCGCCGTTACGGGGATGAAGGCCGTTCTTATTATTGGCGGGGGGCATGCGCTTTGGCAGTTTGGCGTGGGTCTTTCAACCATGGCTTTAGTTTTTTTGGTATTTGCCTTGTCACTTTCTCTCATTTTGAAGTTCGCCATTGTCTGGAAGGTGTCCAAGAGGTTGGATGAGTTGGGCAAGTTGGACGGTGAGCCTGGTTGGAAATATCAGGTCAAAACAGCATGGAAAAATGGGTGGAAGATTTTGTTTGGAATCATCGTGTTTTTAGTTGTGTTGGCCCTGGGTTCGTACAGCAGCTTGTGATGGTGTTTGTTGTATCAAAATATTGAACCACGCCGCAGCCTCTGCGGCGTTTCCACACTCACCCAACCACCACGTCCCGCCCCAGCCCTCCAAGCCACTTCGTGTGTCCCCCACACCTACACCTGTCCTTTAGTCCAAGAGAACGCATTCCCAGACCACTCCGGCTTGTGACTGTCGTCCTAACTTCATAAAATTTCAGGCTTATTTTCAATGTCATACCGCCGCTTGGCGGTGTTTTCGTTTGGAATGCCGATGGACCTGAATGCACTGTTGGCCAGCTTTGCTTCCGCCTTTGGCCAAGACAACCGGATGTTGACCTTGCAGCTTGGGGAGGGGCAGTTCGCCGCGGAACAGCTGCTGCCGCTCAGCCTGGAGGGCGAGGAGGGGGTTTCCCAGCCTTATCGCTATACGCTGACCTGCCTATCTCCGGACGGCAATATCCCGCTGAAGACGCTGTTGGGCCAGCCGGCCCGGATTGGCATCCTGGGCGTGGAGGGCGGGGAGGCGATCCGTTGCGGCGTGGTCAGCCAGGCCAGTTTGGTGGGGTCGGACGGTGGCTTTGCCCGCTATCAGCTGGTCGTGGAAGCGCCGTTCGCCTTGCTGCGCCACCGCAGGACCTCCCGGGTATTCCAGGACCTGTCCGTGCCGGACATCGTCAAACAAATCCTCAGTGAACACCAGCAAGCCAACCCCATCTTCGCCCGCGTGCAAACGTTGGCCTTGCAGCTCAAGCCGGCCGCGCCGCGCAGCTATGCGTTGCAATATCGCGAGAGCGATTACGATTTCATCGTCCGCCTGTTGCATGAAGAGGGTTACGCCTGGCGTTTCCGCCACTTGGAGGCGGATGGGCCGCGGGTGGAGCTTGCCATCTTTGACGATGCCCACGCCTTGCCGGCCTCCCCGCTGCAGCGGGTGCGCTTCCATCGCAGCGACGCCACCGAGGAAGAGGATGGCCTGACGGGTTGGGAAGCCGCGCGCCAGATTGTGCCCGGCGCCAGCGCGCTGGCCAGTTACGATTACAAGCCGGTGCTCACCCAGCAAGGCCGGGAAGCCAGCCGGGTGGAGCAGGGCCAGTTTGGTCAGGCCTTGCAAAGCAGCCTGGGCCATTACGATGCGCCGGGCCTGTATTACGCCGGGGACGAGGAGCAACTGGGCCGCTATGCCGTGCTGCGGCAACAGGCTAACGATTTGCAGGCCAAGATCTTCAGCGGCAGCGGCGCGGTGCGCGGCCTGTTGCCGGGGGAGTGGTTCCGTCTGGACGATCACCCCGCGCATGAGGACGACGCGGAGGAGAAACGCCAGTTTGTTGTCACCGGCCAGCGCTTTCAGGCGCGCAACAATCTGCCGCGGGATCTGGCGCAGCACCTGGGCGCGGAGGCCGACGCCGCGCCGTTCAGCGCCGCCATCCAGGCCCAGCGCCGTGGCATTCCGCTGACGCCGGCTTATGCCGGCACCGCTCACGCCAAGCCCACCAGCCTGGGCGTGCAAACCGCCACCGTGGTGGGGCCGGCCAGCGGCGATGCCGGGGCGGAGAGCCCCGGAGAAGTGCATACCGACGAGCACGGCCGCATCAAGATTCAGTTCCATTGGCAGCGCCCGGAAGAGCATCCCGGCATCGGCGCGGGCATGGACGACAAATCCTCCTGCTGGGTGCGGGTGGCGATGCCGTCCGCCGGCGCCGGCTGGGGTCATCAGTTTCTGCCGCGCATCGGCCAGGAAGTGCTGGTGGACTTTATCGAAGGCGATATTGATCGCCCGGTGGTCAAGGCCGTGGTCTACAACGGCAGCCATCCCGCGCCGGACTTCAGCGGAGCAGGCAGCCTGCCGGCCAATAAGACGCTGTCCGGCATCAAATCGAAAGAGCATCAGGGCGGCGGCTATAACGAGCTGCTGTTTGACGACACCCCCGGCGAAGTACGCGCCAAGCTGTCCAGCGAGGTGGGCAAGACCCAGCTCAACCAAGGCTTCCTCACCCACCCGCGCAGCAATGGCCAGGCCCAGCCGCGCGGCGACGGGTTTGAGCTGCGGACGGACCAGCACGGCGCCATCCGTGCCGCCCACGGCCTGTTGCTGTCCACGGAGGCGCAAGGCGGCGGCGCGGGCAAGCAGCTGGCGCGGGAGCAGGCCAACAGCCAGCTACAAGTGGTGGTGGCCCTGAGCCAGGCGCTGGCCGAAACCGCCACCACGCAGCAGGCCGACACCATGGAAACCGGGCCGGACGGCATTGGCGACGACAACGCCAGCAGCGGCAAACGGGAACAAGGCCATGTGCTGCACCAGTTGCAGGCGTTGGAGGCCTGGGAGGCCGGCAGCAATACCGATCCGGACGGCAAAACCGCCAAGGAACAGGCCGGCCAGCAAGCCTTGCTGGTGTTGTCCGCGCCGGCCGGCATTGCCAGCCTGTCCGGGCAAAGCCAGACCCTGGCCGCGGAAACCCATCTCAACCTGGTGGCGCAGCGCGACACCAATCAAAGCAGCGGCCGGCGCTGGATTCATAACGTCGGCAAGCACATCAGCCTGTTCGTGGCCGGCGTGGCGGATCAGGTGGCGATGAAGTGGATAGCCGCCAAGGGCAAGATTCAGCTACAGGCGCAAAGCGACAGCATTGAGCTGACGGCGGACAAGGACGTCACCATCACCTCCTGCAAGGAACGCATCACCATTGCGGCCAAGGACGAAATCCTGCTGACCAGCGGCGGCGGTTATATCCGCCTCAAAGGCGGCGATATTGAAGTGCACTGCCCGGGCACGGTTAGCATCAAGGGCAGTAGTCATGTATTGAGCGGGCCGGCCAGCCTGAACTACAGAATGCCCACCTTCGGCCAAGTCTACAGTGGACGTTTTCAGTTGCAGGACCAGAAAACCGGTGCGCCGCTGGTTGGCCGGGCTTACTGCATTAAGCAGGCCGGAGGCCGCACCCTCAGCGGGTATAGCGATAAGGACGGCTGGACCCTGACCGCCATGAGCCGGCAGCCGGAAGGGATGAAGTTGCAAGTGTTGGAGCCCGCACCGGCCAAAACCGAGACATTGCACCTGGCCGGCGGCGGCCAGCACGAGTTGGAACTCGAAATGCGCAATGACGCCCCGCAAGGATGATCCGCATGACCTCTACCCAAATAGTCGGTAACGGCCTTACGCGGCTGGAAGAAGATCAGCAGTATGCCAAGCTGCCCTCTACGAAAAACAAGCCTTACCTGCAGTCCAAGGCCGAGGTGGCGGTGAGAGTGCCTGATGTGCGCATCGGGGTCAGCAAGCTGGGAAAGACCTTCACCATCAATGCGCGGCAAGCGGTGATGAGCGCTGAGATTAGGGGGGATGAGGAGAACCATAAATACCTGTGGTACTACAAAGCCGAGGTCAGTTTCGATATGCCTTCAAGTAGTAGAGGGGTACCAAAGCCCTTTCTTAGTACTACGGAAGGCAGCAATCCCAACCGCCGACACTCGCTAACCCCTTTTCCTAAAGGCCTGCGTAAGAATTATCTGCGCCGTCCGGACCTGATCATTGTTAAGGACAAGGCGGTACGTTGGCCCGGAAGAGCGACGAAGGATCACGATGGCGTTCCGCATGGGGATAATCTGCACCGTGTTGTCGAGATCAAGTTTCCGGGCGACAGTTTGCATCGGGAGCAAGCTGAGGCTTATCAACAGATAGCGGGAGGTTTGGATCGTTTTACGCTATTGCATGTGATTCCACCAGGAAAAAAGCGGAGGCAGACCGAGCCGGTGAAGAAGCCCGCGCCCGTGTTTGCGCCCAGAGCAGATGGCATACCGCGTGGCGAGAACCGGCGGGTGCCAATATATGGCCCCAAGCCCTTGCCCGATCCCGCCTTTTATGAAGAATGGTTGGATGACGCCAAGCAGTTGGTGCACAGCTTGGCGGAGGATGGCAAAGCGCTGGCGCAAAACCTGCGTCAAGCGGTGGGTCAGTTGTCCGCCAAGGTGCAGGCGGAACTGAAGCAGCATGCGCCCTGGTTGTTTACCGCTGGGCACTGGCTGCAAGACAAGGCCAACGATACCTGGCACTTCGTCAACGAGCAGGGGAAGCGCATTGCCAGTTGGACCAGTGCGCAATTACGCGCGGCCTGGGCGGAAATTCAGCGCGTGACCGATCTGACCCTGGAAACCTTACGCCAGATAGACTGGACTCAAGTGTTGTTGGACATTGGCAAGGGCTTACTTGCCGTCGCGGTGGTTATCGCCGGGGTGGTGGTGGTGTTTGTGCTAGGGGGGTGGCTGGTGGCGGCATTGGCCGCGCTGGTGGAAATGGGAGCGGCCGCCTGGGCCGCTGTTGCAGTCATGTTGGGCGGCGGCGCCATGGCCGCCGCTTCTTGATGGCAGGATGGATGAAGCAAAAATGAGTGCACAAGAATATCAGCGCATGCAGGCCTATGCCCGTATTGCCAAGCAAGTGGATTTTATTGAAGGGGTGACTCCAGAGGGCCTGGTGCTAGTCCGGCTGGGGCTGATTTGCACCGTGTATTTCCGCAATGGTGGGCAGCGGGACATGGGCTACAAGGTATTAGGGTGCTTCGACCGTTTTGTCGAGCAGTTTGGCGAACATCTACAAGGCCAGTTTCATAGCCTAAGTGGCCGCAGTTTTACCAGCCTGCGGAAAGACAGCATTGTGAAGGCTAGAGTGAAGCTCCAAGAACTGATAGATGAAGGGGCGATGTTTTCTTGGGATTTACAAAGCGAAAAAACGGCGGAGGTGGCTGCTGAATACCATATCGAGACGCTGACTAGCAATATTGACCATGATCCTGAGTGGCTGTCCTATCTGAAGATCACATTGCCATGGCAGTTGTTGGAAGAGCTGGATGGCGAGCAGCGGTTCAAGGATTGGGTACGTTATTTGTGCGAAACGCTGGATGTGGACCAGGGCTACGCTGGCTTGGCCTGCAATCTCCCCTATGACTACCATCAATTCCAGCCATACGAGTTCCAGATGGCACAGCGATATAGCGGCCTAATGGTGGACCCGGCTCCACATTTGGATAAGGCGGCTTTAGAGGATGGCATCAAAGGCGTCAACTGGCTGACGCTGCTGGGGCCTCGCTATATCGAGCAGCTGGGCGGCATGGCCGCGCTCAAGCAACAGCTGCAGTTGCCCGATGTCAGCGTGCAGGAAACCGATAACGGCAGATTAATGGTTCAGGCTGGCGTGTTGCCGGATGTCGGCGCACCGGAAGATGGCCATCCGCCGGCCTATGTGGCGGTGAACCGGGTGCTCAAGTCGGTGCGGGTGCCTCATCCGGATCAGCTGCATACCTGCATGGACGATGCAGAGGGCTTCACCAAGGCCAATACCTTGGCGTGGTATGCGCGTTTTGACGATGCGATACCGGCGGCCAGCGTGCCGCCGCAGGCGTCAGCCGGTGGCTTGCGCTGCGAAGCCGGGCTGCCCTGCCCGGAAAGTGGGATCTGGTGGACGCCGGCGAAAGACAGCTCGCATCAACACTTTAAGAAAGGGGACCTCATGCCGGATTTCCCTGGATCAAGTTATGGCAGCACGATCTGGTATCGAGAACCGGCCCCCGACGCAAGATGAGTGCAGTGATGTGGAGCGTGCTGGTGGCCATGCTGGCGGGGGCTTTGGGTAAGCGCTAATCCAACGATTGGAGATCGCATTGTGGGAGATGTCCGGATAGAAACAGTGGTGCAGCTACAAGCTCATCTTAAGCAGTTATTGAGCCTGGACGATGACCGCTTTACCGCTACTGGAACGCAGACGGTTTGTTTTGTTGACATGCCCGCAAAGAAATTATTGGAGCACTTCAAGGACTGGCAAGGTCAGGCGGGGTGGGAGAAATTAGGTAGGGATTGGGTCTGCTCTAATCAAGAGCGTAATGTAAGCTTTTATGTCAGAGCGATTGCGCCTTCTGCCGCATTGCTTATTTCCACTGTTAAGACACTACATAACAAATATCTAACGCGATTTGGTGGTGGCGTAGTGGATGAAAATATAAATGAGCAGCAACTAAGGTATCTGAACGCCTATGGCCGCATTCTCAATCAGGCGGATTACATTGATGGCGTAAGCCCGGAAGGCGAGGTGCTGGCTAAACTGGGGTTGATTTGCACCGTGTACTTCCGCAAGGGCGGGCAGCGGGACATGGGGTACAAGGTATTAGGTTGCTTCGACCGCTTTGTCGAGCAATTTGGCCCACATCTAAAGGGGCAGTTTCATGACTTTAGTAGAAGAGGGTTCACCTCGCTGCGTAAAGACAGCATAACGAAAGCCAAGGAAAAACTATCCGGATTAGTGGATGAAGGGACTCTGTTTTTTTGGGTTCTGCAAAGCGAAAGAAATGGCGAGCTGCCTGCTGAGTACGCCATCCAGGCGATGACCTGCAATATCGACCATGATTCCGAGTGGCTGTCCTATTTAAAGATCACATTGCCATGGCAGTTGCTGGAAGAGGCGGATGGCGAGTGGCAGTTCAAGGATTGGGTGCGTTATCTGTGCGAAACCTTGGATGTGGACCAAGGCTATGCTGGCTTGGCCTGCAATCTTCCCTATGACTACCATCAATTCCAGCCATACGAGTTCCAGATGGCACAGCGTTATAGCGGCTTGATGGTGGACTCTGCACCTTACCTGGACAAGGCGGCTTTAGAAGATGGCATCAAAGGCGTCAACTGGCTGACGTTGCTGGGGCCTCGCTATATCGAGAAGCTGGGCGGCATGGCCGCGCTCAAGCAGCAGCTGCAGTTGCCCGATGTCAGCGTGCAGGAAACCGATAACGGCAGATTGATGATTCAGGCTGGTGTGTTGCCGGATGTCGGTGCGCAGGAAGATGGCCATCCTCCTGCCTATGTAGCGGTGAATCGGGTGCTCAAGTCGGTGAGGGTGCCTCATCCGGATCAGCTGCATACCGGCATGGACGATGCGGAAGGCTTCACCAAGGCCAATACCTTGGCGTGGTATGCGCGGTTTGATGAGGTGGAAAAGGCATATGAGGCGCATGAGCCAGCGCGGTGACGAGCCCCTTGCCGCATGGCCTAAATACTAACGCCGCAGCCTCCCCGCTGCGGCGTTGTTACGTCTACATCACTTCCGATATCTGCACGAAGCCGGCCTGCAGTTCCTGGCGGATGGGTTCCAGCAAGGCCACGATTTGTTCGCAGTTGACTTGCTGGTCCTCCTGGCAGTTCAGCAGCAGCGTCATCATGGCGTGCAGGCTCTGGTTGGCGGTGTGGACATGGACAATGCCGCGGCTTAGGGCTTCATCGGCTTGCAGGTAGGACTGTTCCAGGATGGAGACCATGGCGTTGGCTTCGTCCTGGCCGCTGGTGGTGAGGTAGAGCTGTCTGATCTGCTCGCGCAGTTGCAGCAGCGGTGGCTGGAGTTGGACGGTGGCGGCGCTCATGGCTGGTCCTCCATGGCCGTGAACATCGCTGTGGGGTGGGTCGGACGGGGGTGCTGCCGGTAGAAACTCAATATATTCATTATGGCCTCCACTAACATCGCTTTAGGGATGCCTGCGCGGCACGCACGGAAGGCGTGGGCAGGCACATGACAAAGTGGGAGGACCGGACATCCAACGGCAGCCCCGGAGGGCTCAGTGCCATGCGCCCGCCCGGATGGTGGCAGACGCAACAGCACATAACGAATCGCGGCCAAGCGATTTGCTACGGGATATCAAACGGGCCTCCCAGCCCATGGCTGCGTTATTTGGCGCAGCGCACGGACGAGAGTAAGGGGGGAAGGCGGGGGCGTCAAGGTTGGGAGGCCTGTCCGTTGGGGAAATGAATGCCGCCATGTTCATGCTTTTTACACGGGGAATCGCCCCGATTTTGCCATGTTGTATTTTCCCACCATTCATTGCCGGCAGGCGCTTGCTCATTTAGCGATGCCTTGGATGATAAATGGAATGGAGATGATGCGCTGGGCTGGTGAAAGGCGTTTGCATGATATTGGTATTTTGGCGGGCCGGGGTGGAGCGGGCAAAGTGGCGCGTATTGCAGCGCTATTATGCAATAAGACCCGCTCACAAGCCCGCTGATTCTACGTGTGCTGTTGGCGTGTCATGGCTCAGCGTCGCCGCCGGTGTTGTTCGTGGTTCTAACGGGTCTTTACCGTGTTTCCATTTTTTATTTTGCATGTCTTTGGTATTTTTGTGATGCATTGAAAAACATCATCCTATTAATGGATAAGATTTTCTAATAATTTGGGCGCTTGCTCATATTCGTTTGGATAAGCGGAAATCTGAGAGGGCCAGGCGAGATTGACTCTTGGGTAAAGGTGAAGGCAGAGTGCTTACTTGCCTGCCTTTTGCAGGCCAATTTCTTTCAAGCCATTTTATTGGAGAGCATTCATGCCATTAAACAAGCCGGCTAAACCGCCAGCCGTTAAGGTGTTGATTGGCGGAAAAGTGGTTCTGGTGTCCAAATCCGCCGTCACTCCAGTTCAATCCTCGGCCACATGCCTGATTATTGCCCAGTAATCCCACGGTAAATCGAGTGAGCCCTTTAGATAAGGGCTCACATTTTATCTGGCCTCATTTTAATTGGGGGGAATGGTGGAAAATAAAAACGCAATATCGCCTGCGCCGCCAGCTTATGGCATGCCTGTTGGTGTCAGGTTTTCAGATATGATCGGGCTTATTCCGCGTTGGGCCTGGCTTGGCGGCAAGTGGCCGTATTTCATGCAAATGGCGCTGGCCGTATTCGTGGGCAGCATCTGGACCTTAAAGGCCTTGGCGAATACCAGCAAGGTGAGTTCGACATTGTCCGCCATTTCACATGTGCTAAGTGTTTCGTATTTGCGGAGTTGGCACATTTACTGGCACACCCAGATCAATCACGCCAGAAACACCCTGATTTTTTCCACGCTGTGCCGGCTGCCTGGAGAGCGCTTATTGCGCTGGGGGCGCAGGCATACGCAAGTGGATATCCGGCCGCCCAAGGAGGTGGCGCCGGAAAAGCCCGTTATTTATTTGGTGGTTTCATTCGCGCTGCACTACTTCGGCATGCTGCAGCCGGTGCGGCAGCAATATGCCAATGCCAGGAAAATAGCGGTGGTGCAGCCGCGTTGCGCCTTGGAGCCGCTGCAGAAGGTTGGTTTTTATCAATCCTTGTCCCGCATGACCGGGCAGCGCATAGAGGGCATTGCCGCTGATCAGCCATTGGTGGCCAGGCAGATTGCCAGGGCGGTGCGCCAGGGCTATTCCGTGGAGATGAGGGTGGACAGCATGCCCACGGAAACCGTGCGCATGGTGGGGTCGCGGCTTTGCGGCAAGGCGGCGATGTTTCCCTTGAGCATTCTGGAAATAGCCAAGCGGCTGGAGGTGGACCTGGTCGTGCTCAGCGTGGTGAGGGAGGAGGATGTGTTTCGCACCGCCAGCCATTTGCGCCTTGCCGTGCCGGCGCAGGCCTCGGGCGAGGCGCTGACCGAGATGGCCTGCCGCATCGACGGCGTGATTGGCGCGCTGATTGCCCGTTATCCCGAGCAATACACCGCCTGGCATGCGGTGGCGGAGCGCTGGCGCTTGGCGCGGGAGATTGAGCAGGCGCTGGCCGCTGGAGGTGAATATGGCGCTGCGTGAAGAAGTGGCGGCCATTCTGGCGCGGGCAACGGATTTGCCGCTGGAAACCATTCTTGGCGCTCCGGATGTGGATACCCTGGGGCTGGATTCCTTGTCGCTTTACGATGTGTTGTTTGAATTGGAGAAGGCGTTTCTGCTTGAGATTTCCGATGAGGAGGCCGGCCAGTTGCACACTCTGCTGGATTTTGAGGCGCTATTGCAGCGCAAGCTCGCGGAGGCGGCGGTGGTGGAACGCTCGACATGAGCCCGCCGCTGTCACTTAGCCGCGAGCGCGCTGGCCTGCTTGGCCTGATCGCCGCGCTGGCCTGGGCGCAGTTGAGCAGCGGGGCGGGGCTATGGGGGCCGGTGCTGCTGGCGGCCTGGAGTGGATGGCGGGTATGGCGGCAGGCGCAGCCCTTGGCGCGCATGGTGCTGGTGCTGGTGTCGGCATGGCTGCTCAACCGCATGCTGTTGTTGGCGTGGCAGGTCTGGCCGCTGATCATGTTGTTGCCCATTTTGCTCACATTGCTGGTGTTTTGGCGCTGGGACCGGCCGCGTGTGCTGGAGGTGATGCGCATGGGGCGCCTACGGGCGCGGCATGCCGCGCTGGGGGTGCTGGTGGGCTTGATCAGCAGCGCCGTTTTGCTGTTGTGGATGCGTTGGTTCGCGCCGGATTTGCGCGTGCAGGCCGGGCTGATGCCGGCTTGGCCGGTGATGGCCCTGCTGGGGGTGATTCTGGGGTTTGCGTTGCTGAACAGCTGGCTGGAGGAGGTGATTTATCGCGGCATGGTGCAGGGTGGTTTGGTCGAGGCCGCCTTGCCCTTGTCCATCGTCTTGCTGGTGCAGGCGCTGGCCTTTGCCGCCGCGCACTATGCCGGAGGGGTGCCGAATGGCTGGCTGGGCGCCGGCCTGACCTTGTTGTACGGCTTGGCCTTGGGCGGGCTGAGGGTGTGGAGCGGAGGCCTGGCCGCCGCCTTCACGGCGCATGTGACCACGGATGTGTGCATTGGGACCGTGCTGGCGTTTCCGGCGATCCGGATGGAGATCATGTCGTGATATGGCCGCGTCGCCCGTCTTGTATCTATGTTTTTTCCATTGCCGGGCCGATTACCGAGGCCAGCGCGCTGGAGTTCGCCCTGCGGCTGCGGGAATTGCCGACACGCAAGCCGGCGGCCTGCGCGGTATTGCTGCGTGTTTCTTCCAATGGCGGCGGCGCCGGCAGCGCGGAAGCCATTATTGAAGCGGTGAATCTGTGCCGCGAGGAGTTGGGTCTGCCCATTGTGGCCCTGGTGATGGAGACGGCCTTGTCGGCGGGGCTGTTGCCTGCGTTGGCGGCGGACCGGCTGGTGGTCACGCCCAGCGCCACCTTGGGCGGAGCGGGGGCGATTGTGCGTTTGTTGTCTCCGTCGGCGTTGTTGTCCAAGCTAGGCGTGGGCTACACCGCTTATGCCAGCAATGCCTTGAAGGATATGTTCAGTCATTGTGCCGATCTGGCCCCGGAGGCGGAGCAGGCCTTGCATGAGCTGGTGCGGGAAAACGGGCGGCAGTTCATGGTGGCCATCCTGGCATGCCGGCCGGCCTTGGGTGCCGAGGGGCGGGAGCGCTTGGCGGCCGGGCAGGTGTTGAATGGGGCGGAGGCCGTCGCCTTGGGGCTGGCGGATGTGGTGGGCGGTTTTTACGCGGCGGTGGCCGAGTGCGGGCGTTTGGCCGGCCATGGCGCGCCCTTGCTGCGTTTTGTGGAGCCCGCTTCCGCCGTGCCGTGGCCTTTGCTGGATGGCTTGTTGCGGCTGGGCAAACGGTGGCTAAGTCCCTGAGGCCTGGTTCTGGTCTAGCCGCGTGTCTTGTGGCCGCCATCGGCCTGAGCTTGCTGCCCGCCGTCCAGGCCCAGCATGTCTATGAGTTGGACTATCGGCGCATCGCCGATGGCGTCAATCTGAAATACCTGTTCAAGGTCAGCCCGCAAACATATCCGGACTTGGCGTTTCGCCTGCGCTTGTCTCCGCTGGAGCGCGCTTTGTCCTTGGAGGGCGGCACGCTGGAGATTCTGGCGGCGGCCGCGCCCATCAGTCTGCGGCTGGACCGTTTCGGCTCGGTGGCGGTGCCGATCAGCGCGGCGCTGTACCGGGAGAACCCGCCGGTGCGGATCACGGTGCCGGCCAAGGTGGGCTTGCAGCTTGGGGTGGAGGTTCGCCTCAAGCGGCACGGTCTTGACGGGGTGGCGGTGGCGCAGTTGGAGCAGGGGCGGCGGCAGTATCAGGCGGCGCTGCGGGAGGCGGGCTGGTGGGTGGCGCGGCTGGCGCCGAGCTTGCCGCGGGTGGTGATCCGCATGCCGGCCGGGCCGGCGGTCCGCTGCCAGTTGGAGCCGGTTTCCGCCCAGGGGGTGGGCTGCGTCAGCAATGCACAGGGGGCGTGCCGGCTGCGGCTGGCGGATCTGGCCGCGTCGCCGGCGGGCCGAGTGATGTGTCAGCGGGAGGTGGAGGCGGTGTTGCTGGAGGCGGAGTAAGCATTTGTTCAAAGTCTGCCGCGCTTCGGCGATACGGCGGAGGCGTTACAGCGGAAAGCCGCCCATTGTGGGCGGCTTTCCGCTTTGCTGCGCCGCGGCGACGCTATGCGGGGTTTAGGCCGCGCTCATGGTGGCGCCGGCCGGGGCCGTCATGGCGCCCAGGTCCTGGACGATGTCGTCCAGCAGGCGGTCCAGCCGCTGGCTGTCGTGGTGGTGGGGCGTGGTGATCAGGTGGGCGGTGCCGCCGGATCGGGCCAGGCCGTGTTTGTCGCATACCGGCTCGGACGGGCTGGGGAAGACCACGGTGATGGAGTTCTTGCAGCGCCAAGCCTGGATGCCGGCGGCCTGGAGGCGGTCTATCGCGTATTGGGCCATGTCCAGGCAGTGGCGCACTTTGCGGCGCCATTCCGCCAGCGGCCGGCTCTTGATGGCGGCCCACAACATCATGGGGGTGTGGCCGTTGCGGGAGCCGCTGATGGTCTGGTCCTTGGCGGAGATGTAGTCGATTTCCACGGAGATGCGCGACACATTGCTGCGCTTGGCCAGCACGATGCCGCACGGCATCGGCGAACCTATCATCTTGTGGCCGGACACGCTGATGGAGTCGATGCCGTCGGCGAAGGAGTAGGGCTGCGGGGCGTCGACGAAGGGCAGGATCATGCCGCTGAGCGCGGCGTCGGCGTGCAGGTAGTAATCCTGTCGCGGGATGCCGGCCTCAGCCAGCTTGTGCTGGATGACGCCGATGTCGTCCACGGCGCCTTTCATGGTGGTGCCGACATTGACGAAGACGATGGGGTGGCGTTCCTGGTCTTGCTGGATTTTGGCCACCAGGTCGTCGTAGTCGATTTCGCCGCTGGGCAGGGAGTCCACCGCGCGGGATTTGATGCGCAGCAGCTTGATGATCTTGGCCACGGAGTAGTGGCTGTCCTTGGAGTAGTACAGCGTGGCGTCGGGGAAGAGTTCGCGGGCGAGGTAGCAACCAAACATATTGCCTTCGGTGCCGCCGTTGGTGACGTAGCCCCAGCTTTCATCAAAGGGGATGTGGAATAGTTCGGCGAAGAAGTGCATGACTTCGCGTTCGAAGTCGAAGGAATTCAGCAGATAGTTGCTGCTTTCGTTCCAGTCGCCGCAGTTGTTGATGGAGAAGCGCAGGAAGCGGTGCAAGGGGGCGTAGTCGAAGTCGGCTGACTCTGGATAAGCGAGATTGAAATATTGGTGCTGCAAGCAGTACTGCCAAAAAGATTCGATACGGTTTTGGTCAAGTGGGGACAGCGACATGGGTGGTGGCTCCGTGGTTTCTCAGTGGGTTGGAGTGGGTATTGCCGGGTGTTTTTCCTTGTTGGTCGGGCGTGGCTTGGCGCCCGGTTGTTGTCTGTTTTTGCGGATGGTGGTTTTCATCGCCGGGGCTTGCCCGGCGGGCGTGAAGGGCCCAGCGCGCATCGGATGCGCGGTGCCTGGCAGACAAGTTCAAAAGCTGGCCAAAAACGTGAACAGCCTTTCGCCGCGCTTGCGGTGCTTTAAGCGGCGGTTTGCCGTGCGTCCAGCAGCGCTTCCCAGTCCGCCAGCGTGGGGGAGCGGCTCAGTTCTTCCGTGCGCACAGGGATGCCGCGGGCGTTGAGTTCCGCGGCCAGCGTCATCAGGCGCAGGGAATCCAGGCCGTAATACATCAGGTTTTCCGTGGGGTTCAGCACCCCGTCTTCCGTCAGCAGTTGCCGCAGCCGGCCATGCAGCCATTGGCGCGGGCTGGCCGCTTCCGTTTGCATTGTTTGGGCGTGTTTTTCATTCGTCATGTTGATTTCACCTGAATCATTGCATAGCACTAATTATGTAAATTATAATCATTCGCATTTAGAGATGCCATATGGAGATGGAAGAAATGCAAGAAATCCATTTGTCAATTTTCATGGGTGCGCAATGAGAGAGCTGACTTCAATGCAGGCGGCCTGCTGGATGGGCCGGGGCGATCATTCCGATCTGGGCGGCGTCTCTGCGCATTTGTATGCGGAGTTCGACGGCCAGGCCATCGAGCTACCGCGCTTGGTGGCCGCGCTGGGGCGGCTGGGCCGCGAGCACGCCATGCTGCGCGCCTGCGTGACGGCGGATGGGATGCAGGCGCTGGCGGCGGCGGACAAGGCGCCTCATCTGGAGGTGGAGGATTTCACCGCCCTGGAGGGCGAGGCGCTGGCGCAGCGCCTGGAAGCCAAGCGCCAGCAGTGGACTCATCAACGGCTTGACCTGGCAACCGGTCAAGCCGTTCGTTTTTCCATCAGCCTGTTTGGCGCGGGCGATAGCCGGCTGCATGTGGACGCGGACATGATCGCCGTCGACCCGTCCAGCTTCCGCCTGCTGATGGAGGATTTGGCGCTGTTTTACGAATCCCCGGACGCGGAGCTGCCGCCCACGCCGTCCTTCTTTGAGTGGTGCGACCGGGCGCGGGACGAGCCCTGGCTCAAGGCGGCTCGGGAGCGGGACCGCGATTGGTGGCGCGAGCAATTGCCCAAGATTGCGCCGGCGCCGTCCTTGCCGCGCAGGCAGGGTCCGGCGGGCGCGGCGTCCAGCCAGCGCTTGTGCGCCTGGCTGGCGCCGGAGCAGCGCCAGGCTTTGCGGCGGCTGGCCAAGGCGCAGCGGCTGACGCTGTCCGGCCTGATGCTGGGCGTGTTCGCCCAGGCTTTGGGGGCGGCCACTGGAGACAGGCGCTTCCGGCTGAATGTGCCGGTGTTCTGGCGGCCGCCCTTGCTGGAGGGCGCGGAGCGCATCATCGGGGAGTTCGCCAATCTGGTGTTGCTGGATGTGGATTTGGACACGGCGCCGACTTTGGGCGCGCTGTGCCGAAACCTGGCCGCGCAGTTGCTGGAGCGAGCCGGCCATTGCGCTTATCCGGGCGTGAACCTGATGCGGGATCTGTCCCGCCATCACCGCTCGCCGCAGATCGCGCCGGTGGTGTTCACCGCGGCGCTGGACCTGCCGGGCGGGGAGTTGTTCTCGGAGCGGGTGCGGCGCGCCTTCGGCGCGATGAACTGGGTGATTTCGCAGGGGCCGCAGGTGGCCTTGGACGCGCAGATCGTCAGCGCGGACGGCGGGGTGTTGATCAATTGGGACATCCGCTTGGACGCCTTGCCGCAAGACTGGATCACGCAGCTGTTCAACGATTTCGTGGCGCTGGCCACCGCCGTGGCGGCGGACCCGGCCGCGCTGGAGCGCCCGCTGGCGCAGCCGGAGGCGGAAACGCCGCTGTCGGTGTTGCAGCAGGCTTACCTGCTGGGCCGCACCGCGCAGCTGCCGCTGGGCGGGGTGGCGATGCAGGAGTTCCGCGAATACCACGGGACGATGGACCCGGCGCTGCTGCGCGCCCGGCTGGGCGAGATGGTGCGGCGTCACGATTGCCTGCGCACGGTGATAGACGTCACGCGCTTGCGGCAGCGGGTCCGCGCGCAGCCGCGGGTGAATCTGCGCGAGGTGGATTTGCGCGCCTTGTCGCCGGCGGCGGCCCAGGAGCGGGTGGCGGTGGCGCGTGAGGATTACGCCCACGCGCTGTTCGATCTGGAGCACGCGCCGTGGGAGCTGACGCTGTTCCTGCTGCCGGACGAGAGCTTGACAGTATTCGTGCGTTTCGATGCCTTGATCGTTGACGGCCGTTCCATCGCCGCGCTGATGCTGGAGCTGTTCCAGGGCGTGGCGGAGCCGAGCAGGCCGGCCGCCACGGCGGCGGCCGAGGCGTCCGCGGAAACCCGCAAGGCGGACGCGCTGTATTGGAAAAACAAGCTGGCCGATTGCGGCGGCGCGCCGCGGCTGCCTTGGCGCAAGCCCTTGGATCAATTGGGCGTGGCGCGCTATGAGCGGCAAAGCCTGACGGTGAGCGCGGAGCGTTTCGAGCGGCTGGGCAAGCTGGGCAACGGCCAACGCTTTTTCAAGAACACCACGGTGATGGCGCTGGTGTTGGAGGTGTTGTCGCACTGGCTGGATGAGGGCGGCTTGTGCGTGGCGGTGCCGGTGGCGCCGCTGCCGTCCGGCGGCTTCTCCAACCGTTCCAGCTTCATCGCGGTGACGTGGCCGGCGGGGCTGGACAGCTTGGCGGAGCGCGGCCGCCGCTTGCAGGCGGATGTGATGGAGGGCTTGCAGCACCTGGCCTTCTCCGGCGTGGACCTGGCGCGGATGCTGTTTGAGAGCCATGGCCCCGGCCCGGCGCTGCCGGTGGTGGTGACCAATGGCTTGTCGTGGCCAACAGCGGCGGACGGCGCAATGCGCCAGATCGGCGGGCTGACCCAGACGCCGCAGGTGGCGATGGATCTGCGTTTTTCCGCGCGGGCGGACGGCGCGCTGGTGTTTGATATCGACTACGCCCGCGACGCATTGGAGCCGGCGCTGGTGGGCGCGGTGCTGAGCGCGCTGGAGCGGGCCATCGAGCAGGTGGTGGACAGCGGCGTGTTCGAGGCGCCGGCCGGGCGGGTGCTGGATTACGGCCATTACCGGCTGAACAGCATGGAAGCCGAGGCTCGCAGCGAGGATTTCCTCGGTCGCATCGCCGCCCATATCTTTGACCCGGACAACGACAAGGTGGCGCTGATCAGCGGCCAGCGGCGGATAGGCTACGGCGAGCTGGGCGCGGCGGTGTCCCGGGCGATGGCGGCGCTGAAGGCGCGCGGCGTCGGCGCCGGCCAGGTGGTGGCGGTATGCCTGCCGCGCAGCCCGGAGCACACCATCATCACCCTGGCGTGCGCCTTCAGCGGCGTGATCTGGGTGCCGATAGACGCGGCGTCCCCGGAGGAGCGGCTGCGTTATTTGCTGGACAACTGCCGGCCCAACCTGGTGGTGGCGGCCCAGCCCTTGCCGACCGAGCATGCGCGGGCCACGCCGGAGCAACTGCTGGCCGAGGCCGCGCCGCTGGCCGCGCGCGGCGGCTGGCAGGCGCTGTCGCTGAGCGAGACGCCGGCGTATTACCTGTACACCTCGGGCACCACCGGCAAGCCCAAGTGCGTGGTGTTGTGCAACCGGGCCACGGCCAATGTCATCGGCGCCACGCTGGAGCATTGGCGGGTGACGCAGCGCGATGTGTGCATGTCGGTGACGCCGTTGCACCACGATATGTCGGTGTTCGACGTGCTGGGCAGCCTGAGCGCCGGCGCCACTCTGGTGTTGCCGGAGGCGGGCGAGGAGAAGGACGCGGTGCGCTGGAACCAGCTGGTGGACGAGCACGGCGTCACGCTGTGGTGCACGGTGCCGGCGATGCTGGAGATGTTGCTGTCTTGCCGGCGCGACGGCGGGCTGCACAGCCTGCGACTGGTGGCCCAGGGCGGGGATTACATCAAGCCGTCCATCATCGCGGATTTGCGCGCTGCTCTGCCGGCGGCGTGGCTGCTGTCCTTGGGCGGGCCGACGGAAACCACGATCTGGAGTATCTGGCACGACATCGTCGCGGAGGACAGCGCCAAGGTGCCCTATGGCCGGCCGCTGCCCGGCAACCGCTATTGGCTGCTGAACGAGCGCGGCGAGCATTGCCCGGCCGGCGTGGCCGGACGCATTCACACCGCCGGCGTCAATCTGGCGCTGGGCTATCTGGAAAACGGCGAACTGACCCAGCACGACTTCGTCACCGTGCGCGACGAGGCCGGCCAGCAGGCGCGCGCCTTCCGCAGCAGCGACTGCGGCCGTTACCGGCCGGACGGGGTGATGATGTTCGACAGCCGGGTCAATGGCTACGTCAAGGTGCGAGGGGTGCGGGTGTCGCTGCCGGACATCGAGATGGAGCTGATCAAGCATCCGGCGCTGGCCCATGTGCTGGTGGTGGATGTGGGCGATGAACGGCAGGGGGAATTGAGCATAGGCGCGCTCTACGTGGCCAAGCCCGGCGCGGAGGTGAGCGCGGCGGATCTGCGCGAGCATGCGCGCCGCGTTCTGCCGCAATCCCATGTGCCCACGCGTTTCTTACAGGTGGCGCAACTGCCCCTGTCGCAAAACGGCAAGCCGGACCGCCGCGGCGCGCGCGCGCTGTTGCAGGCGCCGGCCCATGTCCCGGCCCCGGAGCGCGTGGCGGTGCCCGCCGTTGTCGAGGCGCCGGCCGCGGCGACGCGGCACCGGCGCCCGGTGCTGGATATTTATCTGGGCGTGCTGGGGCGTTCCTATCAGGAGCTGGCCGACGAGCTGCTGGACTTCAGCAGCATGGGCTTGCTGCCCCAGCATCTGAAAGCCATTGCGGCGCGCCTGCGGGAAACCTTCGCCGTCGAGCTGTCGCCCGGACAGCTGCTGCGTTGTCGCAATGTGGCGGATGTGGAGCGTTTGCTGGTGGCTGGTCAGCCCTGATCAAACTCACCCCGGGGCGGCCATCCCGCCCCGGGGGCAATCGATAGAACCTTTGATAGAACCTTGGGAGTTTTTCGCATATGGAAATGGCGAACGTAGATGTTGCCGGCGTCGGCATCGGGCCGTTCAATCTGGGCCTGGCGGCCTTGTTGTCGCGTCACTCGGACATCAAAGGGGTGTTTCTGGAGCGCAAGCCGGCGTTTCGCTGGCATGAGGGTTTGCTATTGCCGGGCACCACGCTGCAAGTGCCGTTCCTGGCCGATCTGGTCACGCTGGCGGACCCCACGCATCCGCTCAGCTATCTGAACTATCTGCATCAGCATGACCGCCTTTACCAGTTCTACTACTACGACAACACCCTGGTGCCGCGCATTGAATACGACGATTACTGCCGCTGGGCCGCGCAGCAGCTGCCGGCCTGCCGCTTTGGCGAGGAGGTGCGGGACGTGGCTTACGACGCGGTCGCGGGGCGTTTCGTGGTGGACAGCGAGTCGGCGTCGGGCGGGATGCGCCGCTATGCCGGCCGCGATCTGGTGGTGGGCGTCGGCACTTCGCCATGGTTGCCGGCGTGGGCGCGCGCCAGCCGCCACCCGCGGGTGATCCATTCCGCCCAGTTCATCCCCAATCAGCAGGCGCTGTCGCAATGCCGGCGCGTCACCGTGATCGGCTCCGGCCAGAGCGCGGCGGAGTGCGTGCTGGCGCTGTTCCGCGAGCTGAGCCCGGAGCAGGTGGCGGCCGGGGCGTCCATCCAGTGGATCACGCGCGCGCCGGGCTTCCACCCGATGGAGTTTTCCAAGCTGGGGCAGGAGTGCTTCACCCCGGCTTATATGCAGTACTTCCACAGCATCCCGCGCGAGAAGCGCCGCGAGGTGGTGGCCGGCCAGGGCCTGCTGTACAAGGGCATCAGCTTCTCCACCATCGGCGATATCTTCGATCTGCTCTACGAGCGCTCGATAGGCGGCCGCGATCCGGGCCTGAAGCTGTATTCCAATTGCGATGTGGAGGCGCTGGAGGAACTGGGCGCGGACGGCGCGCTGCGCATGACTTGCCATCACCGGCAGTTGGGCCAGCGTTGCCAGCTGGAGACCGACGCCATCGTCGCCGCCACCGGCTACGCCCACGCCTGGCCGCAGTGGTTCGAGCGCTTGAAGGAGACGGTGCTGGCGGTGGACGCGCAGGGCGATTGCATCGTGGAGGAGGATTTCACCGCGCGCCGCCGCGATCAGGGGCCGGGCCGGGTGTTTGTGCAGAACGCGGAGATTTTCCAGCACGGGGTGGGTTCGCCGGACCTGGGCATAGGCCCGATCCGCAACGCGGCCATCATCAATCAGTTGTTGGGTCAGCCGCGTTATCGCCTGCCGCAGCGTTCGGCGTTCCAGCATTATGGGCTGCCGCAGGGGTAGCTTGTTTCTGGCTAGCTAGTTTTGAATCCGCTACGCGGATGATGGTTTAGGGCCGGTTCCGCCCGGCGAGCAGGGAGGAGATATTTGCTTGGCCAAATATCCCCTCCACCCCTAAAGGCCACCCTGCAAGCCTGGCCTACGGCTTCCCGCCGGGTCCCGTCAGGCCCGAGGCGCGGCTGAACTCGCAGCGCGCTAACGTCGCGCTGCTCGAACAAGCAGCCGCTTAAAACGAGCGAAGCGAAGTTTCTGCGTAGCTAAAACCTCGGGCCTGCCACCCGACGGCAGGCTTGAAGGGACCCAGGGCACGTCGAATACGAGGTTTCCTATGTATTTACGTAACATTTCAACGAACTTACAAAAGATCGTAAACAGCCTCTAAGGCTGTTTTCGGCCGGCGATGACATTACGCCCCCGCTCTCGTTTGAGGGCGGGGGCGTCAAGGCTTTGCGCGCCGTATCACCGACGCGCAGCGGGCATGGAATAGGCCTTAGCCCAGCAGCTCTTCCAGCCTCCGCTCGCTGGCGTCGCCCGCGCTCAACAGCGCGAACAAGCGGTGCAGCGTGGCGCAGATGGCCTCGAGCTGGGCGGCGGAGTAGCGCTCCGCGCGGTAGGTGATGACCAGGCGCAGCGAGCCGTCGTGCGCGTCTTCCATGATCTCGAACTGCAGGCCGAACATGGATTCGCTCTTGTCCGGGTCGATCTGGCGGTAGCGGATCTCGCCGCCGTCCGGGGCCGGCAGCGCGCCGTTGAGCGCGTTGTTGGCGTGGACCTGGACGTAGACGTCGAACAGCAGGCCGTCCGCCGGCGTCATGCCCAGCGCGTTTTGCACCAGTTCCAGCGGAATGTCGGCATAGGCCATGGAGTCGTTGATGGTCAGGGTCACGTCCTTGAGCAGGCTGCCCAGCGATTGCCGGCGGTCGAAACGCACTCGGTGCGCCACCATGGTGGTGAAGTAGCCGACGGTGTCGAAATACGCCGCGTCGGTGCGGCCGGAAGACGAGGTGCCGATCACGATTTCCGGCAGATCGCCCAGCTTATGCAGCGCCAGCGCGATGGCGGTGTAGACCACGCTGAACAGCGAGGAATCGTGACGCTTGGCGAAGGCGGTGATCGCTTCCTGCGTGCCCGGCTCGGGCTTGAACTCCAGCCATTTGGCCTTGAAGCCGGCGGCTTGGGCGGGCGCGGGGGCCGGCGCGGCCGGGTCCGGCAGTTGTAGGCCCGGCGTGGCGCCGCGCAGCATGGCGGTCCAGTAATCCATGTGGCGCGGGTTGACGCCTTGGCGCTGCTGCTCCAGCGCGAAGGCGTGGAAGGAGGGCGCCGGGGCGGCCCATTGCGGCGGCTGGCCGGCGGCGCGGGCGCGATAGGCCAGCGCCAGTTCATCCATCATCACATTCAGCGACCATTCGTCGATCGCCATGTGATGCACCAGGAAGGACAAGGTCTGGCGGCCGGTGGCCGGATGGCGCAGGAAGCGTATCCGCAGCGGCAGTTCGCGGCCCAGGTCGAAGCGATGGGCGGCTTCGTCCGCCAGCGTCAGCCCCTCGCTCTCCGCGCTGCTCCAGAACCATTTGTAGCCGCCGGTTTCCGCCAGCGGCACGATGCGCTGCAGCGCGGCGCCGTCTTGTTCATGGAAGGTGGTGCGCAGGCTGGCGTGGCGTTCCAGCAAGTCGCTGAAGGCCAGGCGGAACAGGTTTTCGTCCACCGGGTCGAGGAAGTCCAGCGCGAAGGGCAGGTTGAAGATGGTGCCGAAGTCGTAGGCGGCGTAGGCGCGCCACAGCGAGGCTTGCGCGAGCGCCAGCGGCGCTTGCCGCACTTCGGCGGACGGCGCGGCCTGGCGGCCTTGTTCGCTGACGGTGGCGCGCGCGGCCAGCGCGGCGGCGGTGGGCGCTTCGAAGAAGTCGTTGAAGCGGATCTGGATGCCGTGCTTGCTTTGCAGCGTGCCGATGATGCGGGTGGCCAGCAGCGAATGGCCGCCGAAATCGAAGAAGTTGTCGTCCGGCCTCATGCCGGGCTCGGCCAGCACCGCGCGCAGTTCGGCCAGGATGGTGGCGGCGATCGCGTCTTGGCCGTCGGCCGCGGGCTGGGCCGCCGCCGGCGGGTGGTAGCCGGTTTCGCCGGCCAGCAAGGGCAGCGGCGTCAGCGTCAGCGGGCGGCGCGCGGCGTCCAGTTGCTGATAGCCCTGGGCCAGCGCGTCCGCCAAAGCGTTGAACGGCTGGGCCGGTTCCAGAATGGGGTGCAGGCTCAGCGCCAGCACGGCGCTGTGTTCGGTATGGATGATCAGGGCCTGGAACGGCGGCTGCGTCGCCGCGTCCCACGGCGCCGCGCGCAGCGCGAGCAGGCGCTCGGCCAGTTCGGCTTCCTTGATACGAGGGAAGGCGATGCAAGGGTGCCAGCCGGCCACATGGGATTTGCACAGATCGCCGTCGTCGCTGAACGCGTAACGGGCGTTCAGCTCCGGCCGGGCCTGGATCAGCTGTTGCAGCGCCAGGGTCAGCAGCGCGAGATCGGTCTGTTCGTCCAGCCGCCAGGCGTCAACGCGGCGGCTCAGGCGTTCCGGGTGTTGCTGCTGCAATAGCCAGCATTGTTCTTCGTGAAGGCTCAGGGACAGGCGCTGCGACGGGATGTCGGGGTGGGGGTGCGACAAGAGTGGTCTCCTTCTGAAATTCAACAGCCAATAATCTTTATGGGCGGCGACGGGAGGCATTTGACGGTCGCCAGTCAACAGGACGCGTCGTCGGGGGATGACGGCCCTGGGAATGGGTGCGGCGGGTTCTTGCGATGAGATGTCTACGGCATGGGAGGCGCGGGATTCCGGCCGTTTTTCAGAACCTGTTCAAAGTCTGCTGCGCTGCGGCGATACGGCGTTGAAAACAACTTCGAAATGCTCATGTACCGCTTGACCATTCCGCTTTCTCAGCCGTTTTCGCCTTGTCTCGCTCTTGCTCGCGAGACTTTGAACAGGTTCTTACGGGTCCATCAGGCTAATAGGGCGCTTATACGTCATGCCTGGCGTTCGTAAACTGGCTTTTCGGCATAATTAATGCAAAGGACATTGTGTGTTTGCTTTAGGTATGACGTATTGACAATGTCGGTGATAATAATAAAAATGATTATCATTTGCAAATACAAGTGAAAAGGAGAGGGGCGTGGACAATGGCCCGATCACTTTTCAGTCGCAATTACGGAGCTTGTACCTGGATCACCACGGCTGGCTGTGCGGCTTGCTGCAGCGCAAGTTGGGCAATCCGAACGACGCGACGGATCTGGCTCACGACATTTACCTGCACCTCATCCAGAAAGGGCGGATTCCGCCGGCGGACGAATCGCGCTGCCATTTGGCGCAGATCGCCAAAGGCAAGGTGATTGATCTGCTGCGCCGCCGCCGGCTGGAGGCCCGCTATCTGGAAAGCCAGGCCTTGCAGCCGGAGCCGCGCGCGCAGTCGGAAGAGGCGCGCGCGCTGGTGAAGGAGGAGATCAAGGGGGTGGACCTGGCGCTGATGGGCAAGTCGTTCAAGGTGCGCCAGGCCCTGCTCTTGTCCCGGCTCAACGGCATGAGCTACGGCGATATCGCCGCGGAGCTGCAGGTGTCGGTGTCGTCGGTGGAGAAATACGTCGCGCTCGGCCTGCAGGCTTGCCGCCGCAGCGTGGAGGCCGGACTGGGGCAGGGTGGCTGCAAGCCGCATTCATTAATTCGTGTCGTAGAGGAGTTGTCATGAGTGTTGAGGAAGAGGTTTTGGGAGAGGCCGCCGCCGGGCCTATCGCCCGTGTGCTGGCGCCGATACGCGGCCGGCTGATCGCCGCCGGCCTGCTGGCGGGCCTGGGCGCCATGCTGAGCCTGGCGCCGCTGGCCGGCGTCGCCCATATCGCGCAGCTGGCGCTGGGCCAGGGCGCGGTCGCCTTGAGCGGCGATGTCTTGTGGCGGGTGGTGGGCCTGAGCCTGCTTTGCCTGTTCGCCGGCATGACGCTGATTCTGGCCGGCGACGTGGTGGCCCATCTGGCGGACAACCGCATCACCGGCCTGCTGCGCCTGGCGATTACTCGCCGGCTGGCCAAGGTGCCGCTGGGCTGGTTCACCAGCCGCGCCTCGGGCGAGGTCAAGCAGGCGATGCACGACGATATCGGCACCCTGCACAGCCTGACCGCCCATTTCTACACCACGCTGGGACGCAGCGTGGGCGCGGTGCTGGCGTCCATCGTCTATCTGTTCGCGATGGACTGGCGCATGGCCATCGCCTCGCTGCTGCCGTTTCCGCTGTTCTTCCTGTTCTTCGCGCGGGCGCACCAGGCCAGCGCGGCCAATATGGAAAGCTTTGGCGCGGGCATGGCGCGCATCAACAACGCGGTGGTGGAGTTCGTCAACGGCATTCCGGTGGTCAAGGCCTTTGGCGCGCAGCACAAGGCGCACGGCAGCTACCGCGCGGCGATAGACGCCTTCGCCAGCGCCTTCACCGATTTCACCCGGCCGCTGGTCAGTTCCATGGCCAACGCCAACGCCATCATCGCGCCGGTGTCGGTGCTGGGCGTGGTGCTGGCTTTCGGCGCGCTGATGGTGGGCCTGGGCTGGATCGCTCCGGTGGATGTGCTGCCCTTCGCCCTGGTGGCGCCGGGGCTGAGCTCGCCGCTGTTGATGCTGAGCTATATCACTCATGATTTGAACCACGCCACCGGCGCGGCCCAGCGCGTGCACGCGCTGTTGCAGACGCCGGTGCTGGAAACCGCTGCCGGCGCGGCGCGGCCGACCGACGCCGAAATCCGCGTGGAAGGGCTGAGCTACGGCTATGCCGAGCAGGAGCCGGTGCTGTCCGACATCGACTTCACGCTGGCCCCGGGCACGGTGACGGCCATCGTCGGCCCCTCCGGCGCCGGCAAGTCCACGCTGGCGCGGCTGCTGCTGCGCTTCTTCGATCCCAGCGCCGGGCGCATCACCCTGGGCGGCGTGGATCTGCGGCAGCTGGACAGCGCGGAGCTGTATCGGCGCATCGGCTTTGTCTTGCAGGACGTGAGGCTGATCCACGCCAGCGTGCGCGACAACATCGCGCTGGGCCGGCCTTCCGCCAGCCAGGCGGAAATCGAGGCCGCCGCGCGCATGGCCAATATCCATGAGCGCATTCTCGAACTGCCGCGCGGCTATGACGCGGTGATAGGCGAGGACGTGCAGTTCTCCGGCGGCGAGGCCCAGCGGCTGAGCATAGCCCGCGCGGTGTTGCTGGACCCGCCGGTGCTGGTGCTGGACGAGGCGACGGCGGCGGCCGACGCGGAAAACGAGGTCAAGCTGCAGCAGGCGCTGTCCGCCTTCGCCCGCGGCCGCACCCTGGTGGTGATCGCGCATCGGCTGGACACGGTGATGCAGGCGGACCAGATCCTGGTGGTGGACCAGGGCCGGCTGATCGAGCGCGGCCGCCACCATGAGTTGCTGGAACAGGGCGGCTGCTACGCGCGGCTGTGGGCGCAGGGTCATTACGGCAAGGCCGGAGAAGCAGAACAGGAAGGATTGGTGCCGCAATGTTGAAGACTTTTATTCGGCTGCTGGGGGAGGACGCGGTCAAATTGCGCCGCTACGCGTGGCTGGCCTTGATCTACAGCCTGCTGTGCGGCGTGACCATCGTGATGCTGGCGCCGGTGCTCAGTCATTTGCTGGCCGGCGAGGCGCGCGCGGCCGGCATGTGGCTGGCGGCGCAGGCGCTGGGCGTGGCGCTGTGCTGGGGCTTGCGGCGCAAGGTGGAGAAAGCCGGCATCGCGGTGGGCATCGCCGTGCTGCAAGGCGGACGCCACCGTTTGGCCGAGCATGTCGGCGGCCTGCCGGTGGGCTGGTTCAGCGCCGGCAACACCGCCCGGCTCAACCACATCGCCACCCAGGGCATGATGGAAATGGCCCAGCTGCCGGCCCATGTGTTCACCCCGTTGTTTGTCGGCGTGGTGACGCCGGTGGTGGTGCTGGGCGCGCTGTTCGCCGTCAATCCGCTGATGGGCTGGGTGGGGCTGGCCAGCCTGCCTTGCCTGCTGCTGGTGTTTGGGCTGACCGCGCGGCTGAGCCAGCGCGCGGACCAGGCCTATCAGCAGCACGCCGGCCAGAGCAGCCAGCGCATGGTGGAGTTCGCGCAGGCGCAATCGGTGCTGCGCGCCTTCAACGGCGAAAGCGGCGGCACGCGTTTCCTGGAGCAGGCCATTGCCCAGCAGCAGCGCTCCGGCCGGCGCTTGATCCGGCTGTCGGCCTTGTCCTCGGTGCTCAATGTCTGGGCGGTGCAGGCCAGCTTCGCCGCGCTGTTGTTGGTGGCCGCGCTGTGGCTGAGCGACCATGCCGGCCTGGGTCTGAGCCCGGCCACGGTGATTCCGGCGCTGGTGGCGCTGATGCTGATGAGCCGCTTCATCGATCCGCTGCTGGACGTGGCCGGCTATAGCGAGGTGCTGCGCGGCGCGCGCGGCCAGCTGCAGGCGGTGGCCAAGCTGTTCGAGGTGGAGCCCATGGCCGAGCCGGTCCGCTCCGGCGAACCGGCGGACGCCTCGGTGGAGTTGCACCGGGTGGGCTTCCGCTACGGGCCGGAACAGGTGCAAGTGCTGAACGAACTCAGCCTGCGCATAGCGCCGGGCAGCATGACCGCGCTGGTGGGCGCGTCCGGTTCCGGCAAAACCACGGTGTTGCGCCTGATCGCCCGCTTCTTCGACGTGGACCAGGGCGAGGTGAAAGTGGGCGGCGTGGATGTCCGCGATCTGTCCAGCGAACGGCTGGCCGGCCAGATCAGCCAGATCTTCCAGGACGCTTATCTGTTCCAGGGCAGCATCGGCGACAACATTCGCATCGGCAAGCCGGACGCCAGCGACGCCGAAGTGCTGGCGGCGGCCAAGCTGGCCGGCGTGGAGGAAATCATCGAGCGCCTGCCGCAGGGCCTGGACACCCCGGTGGGCGAGGGCGGCGCGCGCTTGTCCGGCGGCGAACGCCAGCGCATCTCCATTGCGCGGGCGCTGATCAAGGACGCGCCCATCCTGCTGGTGGACGAGGCCACGGCGGCGCTGGATACCGAGAACCAGGCCGCCATCGCCGAGGCGCTGGCGCGGCTGCGCGGCAAGCGCACCCTGATCGTCATCGCCCACCAGCTGTCCACGGTGGAGATGGCGGACCAGATCGTGGTGCTGGAGGACGGCAAGGTGCGCGAGCAAGGCAGCCATGCCGAGCTGAGCGCGCGCGCCGGCCTCTACGCCCACTTCCTGGAGCAGCGCAGAAGCGCCAAGGGCTGGCGCATTACCGCGGCGCCGGCGGCAGAGGCCGTGTGTTGAAACGACTCGCCTTGCCGCTGCTGCTGCTGCTGGCCTGCAGCGGCCTGTCCCTGATGGTGGGGGCCAAACAGATGGCCTGGACCGGGCCGCTGGCCCTGTCCGATGACAGCTGGCTGACCCTCACCGCCAGCCGGCTGCCGCGCTTGGCGGCGCTGCTGCTGGTGGGGGTGGGGCTGTCGGTGTGCGGGGTGATCCTGCAGCAGATCGTGCGCAACCGCTTTGTGGAGCCGGCCACCTCCGGCGGGCTGGACGCGGCCAAGCTGGGCATCCTGGTGGGGCTGAGCCTGGTGCCGGAGGCCGGCAATCTGGGGCGGATGTTGTTCGCGCTGGCTTTCTGTTTTGCCTCCAGCCTGGTCTTCATCGCCATCATCCGCCGCATCCAGTTCAAGAACACCGTGCTGGTGCCGGTGATAGGGCTGATGTACGGCAGCGTGCTCAGCGCGGTGGCCGAGTTCTACGCCTACCGCCACAACATCCTGCAAAGCATGCAGGGCTGGTTGCTGGGCGATTTTTCCAAGATCGTCGAAGGCAATTACGAGATCGTCTACCTGATCCTGCCCATCGTCGCGCTGGCGTATTGCTACGCCCACCGCTTCACCGTGCTGGGCATGGGCGAGGAGATGGCGGCCAGCCTGGGCCTGAGCTACGCGGCCACCGCGGCGCTGGGCCTGGTGCTGGTGGCGGTGACGGTGGCCGCCACCGTCATCACCGTGGGCGCGATTCCCTTTGTCGGCCTGGTCATTCCCAATCTGGTGGCGCTGCGCTGGGGCGAGAACCTGCAGCGCACGCTGCCCATCGTCGCCGCCTGCGGCGCCTTGTTGATGTTGGTTTGCGACATCATCGGCCGCCTGCTGATCTACCCGTTTGAAGTGCCCATCGGCCTGACCGCCGGTAGCGTGGGCGGCGTCCTGTTCCTGATGATGATTCTATGGAAGCACAAATGAGGGACGCCCTGATCCGCCGCGGCGTCTGGGCGCTGGCGGCGGCGCTGGCGCTGCTGTTCCTACTGCTGGGCTCCGGCCTGGATTTCGATTACGTGATTCCCAACCGCCTGATCCGCCTGGCGGCGATGGGGGTGGCCGGCGTCTGCATCGCTGTGTCCGCGCTGACCTTCCAGACGTTGACCGGCAACCGCATCCTGACCCCGGCCATCATGGGTTACGAGGCGATCTACCTATTGCTGCAGTCCTTGCTGGTACTGCTGCTGGGCGCGCAAAGCCTGGCGCTGCTGGGCCGCCACGGCAACGCGCTGCTGTCCATCGCGGTGATGCTGGCCTATTCCTGGGCCTTGCACCGCGCGCTGTTCCGCAAGGAGCGCAACGATCTCTATCTGCTGCTGCTGAGCGGCCTGGTGCTGACCATGGTGCTGGGCACTTTCACCCAGTTCATCCAGCTCAAGACCAGCCCCGGCGAATTCGCCATCCTGCAGGGCTTCAGCTACGCCTCCTTCAACCGGGTTCAGCCCGGGGCGCTGCTGTTCGCCGCGTTGCTGACCGCGGCCGCGGCCTGGACGGTATGCCGGCGACTGGCGGTGCTGGACGTGCTGCTGCTGGGGCGCGAGCAGGCCATTTCCCTGGGCGTGGACTACCCCGGCAATGTGCGCATGCAGCTGGCGCTGATCGCGGTGCTGGCGGCGGTGTCCACCAGCCTGGTGGGGCCCACCGCCTTCATGGGCGTCTTCGTCGCCAACATCACTTACGCGCTGGCGCGCACCTTCCGGCATCGGGTCACGCTGCCGCTGGCCTGCGCCGTCGCCATCGCCATCTTCATTGCTGCCCAACTCCTGGTGGAGCAGCTGTTCAATTACAAAACCACCGTCAGCATTCTGGTCAACCTGGTATGCGGCGCTTATTTCCTGGCGCTGATGGTGCGCAGCAGAGGACATGCATGATCACGCTTGAGCGCGTCTACAAAGCCTACGGCGACAAACAAGTGCTGCGCGACGTCAATCTCAGCTTTCCCTCCCGGCAAGTCACCTCGCTGATCGGCCCCAACGGCGCCGGCAAGAGCACGCTGCTGATGTCCATCGCCCGGCTGCTGAAGCCCAGCGCCGGCCGCATCCTGATGGACGGCGAGGAGATAGAGCGGATTCCGCTGCGCAGCTACGCCAAGCGCGTGGCCACCTTGCGCCAGCATCCCAATATCGGCCTGCGCCTGACGGTGGAGGAGCTGGTGGGGTTCGGCCGCTTCCCTTACAGCCAGGGTCTGCTGAGCCGGGACGACCGCCGCGCGGTGGACGAGGCGCTGGCCTTCCTGGGCCTGCAGCCGCTGCGCGCCCGCTATCTGGACGAGCTCAGCGGCGGCCAGCGGCAGATGGCTTTTCTGGCGATGAGCATCGCCCAGCAGTCCGACTACCTGCTGCTGGACGAGCCGCTCAACAACCTGGACATGAAGCACGCGGTGCACATCATGCAGGCGATACGCCGGCTGAGCGAGGAACAAGGCCGCACCGTGATCCTGGTGGTGCACGACATCAATTTCGCCGCCAATTACTCGGACCACATCGTCGCGATGAAGGCGGGCGCGGTGCATGGCTGCGGCCCGGTGGCCGAGGTGGTCACCCAGGCGCGGCTGCGCGATCTCTACGGCCTGGCCGTGGACATCCTGCCCAGCGAGCGCGGCTTCGTCTGCAATTACTTCAATCCCTCACCCTCTGGAGAAACCGTATGAGCATTCATAAGCAGCCGCGCGCGCGCGCGGCCCTGCTGGCGCTGGCCGTGGCTGGCGGCTTGCTGGGCTGCGACGCCCGGCAGGCTCAATCCACAGCCGCCGCGCCGGCGGCCCAGGCCGCCTACGCCCCGGTCACCGTCAAGCATGAGCTGGGCACCACCCAGATCAACAAGCGGCCGGAGCGGGTGGTGGCCTTTGACATGAGCGAGCTGGACGCGCTGGACCAGCTGGGCGCGCCGGTGGCGGGTATCTCCAAGGACTATGTGGCCGGCTTCCTGAAGAAGTACGAGCAGGACCCCAAGGTGATGGACGTGGGCACCACCATCCAGCCCAATCTGGAACGGCTGCACGCGCTCAAGCCGGACCTGATCCTGATCTCCCCGCTGCAGGCGCAAAGCTATCCGGAGCTGAGCCGCATCGCGCCGACGCTGCATTACGACATCGACCTCAACAACCGCCCCGGCCATACCCTGGACACGGCCAAGGAGCATTTGCTGACCCTGGGCCGGATTTTGGGCAAGGAGGCGCTGGCGCGCGAGAAAGCCGGCGAGATCGACGCCAAGATCAAGCAGGTACGCGAGGTGACCGCCGGCCGCCCGGAAAAGGCCTTGATCGTGCTGCACAACAACGGGGCCTTTACCTCCTACGGCGTGCGTTCGCGCTACGGTTACATCTTCGACACCCTGGGGGTGAAGCCGGCCAGCAATGAGACCAGCAGCGGCTTGCACGGCCAGCCGATCTCCAATGAATTCATCCAGCAGGCGGACCCGGACATCCTGTACGTGATAGACCGCACCGCGGTGATGGAGCGGCGGCCGGCCTTGAATCTGCAAACCCTGGACAACCCGCTGCTGCGGCAGACCAAGGCCTGGCGCAAGGGCAAGGTGATCTTCGCCGACGCCGAAACCTGGTATCTGTGCACCGCCAGCCTGAGTTGCCTGAACCGGATTGGGGATGAGGTGATCAAGGGTTACCGTAGTTAAGACCCGCTAACAAAACCCCTGATCCTGCGTTGCGCCTCCTTGTCGTACGACTTGTACTGTAGCTTCGCAGAAACTTCGTTTTCTGCGTCGGCGCGCCTTGGCCCAGGTACGCTGCGCGGTTTTGTTAGCGACCCTAAACCGGACGCGGCGCGGATGGCTTGACGATGTGCTATCAAAAATGATTTTCATTTCTATTTGAGGGTTTCTCACTTTGCTTCGGAATACATAGTGAAGTGAAACAATCTCCTCACGTAGAAAGGAACTTGGATGTTGAGTCAGAAACGGTCGGCCTCCCCCATATCAACTACACGCCGACTCGCGCCGCAATCCGCCTTCCCCCTGAATACGCTGCGCGCCGCCATCCATCTGGCCCTGATGGCGGGCTTTGGCGGTGCCGGCCTGAGTCTGGCGCCGGCGGCGCTGGCGGCGGACAAGGCGCCGGCCCAGGCCAGCGGCGGCGCGCCGGAACGGCTGGCGCCGGTGGTGGTGCAAGGCCGTCGCGTCTACGCCGGCGGCCAATTGGCCACCGATAGCCGAGTGGGCGTACTGGGCAATCTGGACGTGATGGACACGCCGTTCAGCACCATCAGCTACACCGAGGACTATGTCGAAAACCAGCAAGCGCGGGATATTGGCACATTGATCGGCGCCGCAGACGCCTCGGTCTATGTGGCTAGCAAACGATCCGTCAAAGAAACATTCAATATCCGCGGCTTTCCCACCTCCGCCAACGATATGACCTTCAACGGCTTGATCGGCATGGCGCCGAACCAACGCAGCTCCACTGAAATGGCGGCGCGGGTGGAAGTGCTCAAGGGGCCGTCCACCCTGCTCAACGGCATGCCGCCGGAAGGCAGCCTGGGCGGCAGCGTCAACATCGTGCCCAAGCGCGCGGGCAACACGCCGCTGACCTCCATCACCGCGACTTATGAATCCGACAATATGCCCGGCGTGCACGTGGATGTGGGCCGGCGTTTTGGCGACAAGCAGCAATGGGGCGTGCGCTTCAACGGCGTTTACCGCAACGGCGACACCGCGGTGGACAAGCAGAAGCAGGACATGGGCCTGGCCTCGCTGGGCCTGGACTGGCGCGGAGAGCGCGCCCGCGTTTCGCTGGACCTTTACAAGCAGCGGGAGAGGCTGGACGGCATCAACTACTTCGGCATCTTCTCCATCGCCCCCGGCGTGACCCAAGTGCCTACGCCCAAAACCGGCGATTATCAGCTGGCGCCGGATTGGGCCGCCAGCATTAACAACACCCAGATGGCCATGCTGCGTGGCGAATACGAACTGAGCGATGCGCTCACCCTGTTTGGCGCATGGGGACAGCGGGACGTGGATTTCGATGCCCAGATCACCAGAAATCAATTGCTGAACAATGCCGGGGACATCAACGTGAACGCCTTTCGCTTAATCAGCGATGGGACGCAAAAATCCGGCGAGGCCGGCGTGCGTGGTCATTTCGACACCGGCAAGATTCAACATAAATGGTCGCTGGTGGCCACGCGCTACACCTCGCAGTGGAACTACCAGAATGGCAGAGGGCCCTCCTTCACCACCAATTACTATGCGCCGTCCTTCGGGTCCAAGCCGGCGTTGCGGTATATGGGCAGCAGCGTTGAGGACAAGCTGGGCAGCATCGCCCTGGCGGACACCCTCTCCTTCATGGACGGCAAGGTGCAATGGACGGTGGGCACGCGGCGTCAGAATGTGCAGAGCAGCAACTACGACGCGGCCGGCGCGCAAACCTCCAACTATGACCAAAGCCGCTGGTCCCCGGCCACCGCCTTGCTGGTCAAGCTCTCGGACCAGCTCTCGGTTTACGGCAACTACATTCAGGGCCTGAACAAAGGCGAAACCGCGCCTACTGCGGCCAAGAACGCCGGCGAAAGCCTGCAGCCGTATCAGACCGAGCAGTACGAGCTGGGGGCCAAGCTGGATTGGGGCGGCATTACCCATAGCCTGAGCCTGTTTCAGATTGCCCGGCCCAGCGCTTATACCAACCCGGACAGCAATGTCTTCGGCGTGTACGGCGAGCAGCGCAACCGAGGTTTGGAGTGGAGCTTCTGGGGCGAGGCCAGCCGCGGCCTGCGCCTGATGGGCGGCGCGTCTTACACCAAGGCCGAGCTGACCAAGGCGCTGGACCCGACGCACCTGGGCAAGCAGGCCACGGGCGTGCCCAAGGTGATGGCCAAGTTGGGCGTGGAATACGATATCGCCGCTCTACCGGGCCTGACCGCCACCGGCAACGCCCAGTACGTGGGCGAGCGCTTTGTCCGCGACAACAACCAACTGTCCTTGCCTTCCTACACCCTGTTTGACCTGGGCGCGCGCTATACCACCAAGCTGGCGGCCAAGGAAATCACCCTGCGCGCGACGGTGCAGAACGTTGCCAACCGAGCTTACTGGGCGGGGTCATGGAACGGCGGCGACGGCAGCGGCTTGTCCGGCGGCCTGGGCGCGCCGCGCACCTTGCTGTTGTCCGGCATGGTGTCGTTCTGAGAACGTGTTTACGATCTCGCGAGCTAAGGCGAGACAAGGCGAAACCGAGCGAAGAAGCGGAGTGTACAGGTGGTACATGAGCATTTTGAACTTGGTTTCAACGCCCATTTCTATCCATCCCGCCGACGCGCAGCAGATCGTAAACAGGTTCTGAGGGGCTAGCGCCTGCGCCGTCAGGCACCAAGCCCTCGCAACGCCGCAGCCTCCCCGCTGCGGCGTTGTCACGTTTACATCGCTTCCGACATCTGCGTGAAACCGGCCTGCAGTTCCTGGTGTATCGGCTCCAGCAAGGTCACGATCTGCTTGCAATTGACTTGCTGCTCCTCCGGGCAGTTCAGCAGCAGCGCCAACATCGCGTGCAGGCTCTGGTTGGCGGTGTGGATATGCACAATGCCGCGGGTCAGGCCTGCATCGGTTTGCAGATAGTGCTGCTCCAGGGTTTTGACCAGGGCGTAGAGATTGCCCTGGCCGGCGGTGACGATGCGCAGCTGCTTGATCTGCTCGTGCATTTGCCGCAGCGGTGACGGCCGGGGGCTGGCGGTGATGATGCTCATGGCTCGCTCTCCATCGCCGTGGGGCGGGCAACGCCGGGGTGTCGCCGGTAGAAATTCAATATATTCATTATGGCCTCCGCTTACATCGCTTCAGGGATGCCTGCGCGTCACGCATGGAAGGCGTGGGCAGGCGCATGACAAAGTTGGAGGACCGGTATATCAGCGGCAGCCCCGGAGGACTCGATGCCATGCGCCCACCCGATTGCGGCGGACGCATGGACATGACAAATCGCCGCCAAGCGATTTGTCTGGATATACACGCGCTGGGCCTCCAAGCCCAGGCTGCGTTATTGGGCGCAGCGCATGGGCGAAAGTAAGGGGGACGGTCCCGGGCGTCAAGGCGGCGGGGAACCGCCAGCGGTCTTCGCATGGGGAGGGCCGGAGGGAGGGGGCAGATGCAAGGCTGCGCGCGGCCCGCTGCGCCAGGTGTGGCGCAAGTTCAGAACCTGTTCACGATCTGCCACGCGTCGTGGGACGTCACACGGTGAGTACACCTTCGAAATGCTCATGTACCACGAGTACATTCCGCTTTTTCGCTCGTTTTCGCCTTGTCTCGCTCTTGCTCGCGAGACTTTTAACAGGTTCTCAGAGGAGCGGCCGCCGTGTCACCAGCGCGCGCGCTTGAACAGGCTGAGCCGGTTGATGCGGAACAGCCGCGCCGGGCGCTGTTTGCCACCCAGGAATTCTTCGGTGGCTTCCAGGAGGGTGGCCTCGTCCGCGTATTCGCCGGGCTTGGCGTCCGCCACCTTGATGCCCAGCCGCGAGCGGAAGGTGCCGCGGGACACGGTTTCGCCAAAAATCTGCTCGTAAGTGTGTTGCAGCTGGGTGAGGGTGAAGCGCTCGGGCAGCAGCCAGCAAGGCAGGGTGGAATAGCTGGCCTTGTTGCGCACCCGTTGCACCGCTTCCTGCACTTGCTCGGCGTGGTCGAAGGCCAGCTCCGGCAGTTGGTCCACATCGTAGAAGTGGAATACGCCGTCGCCGGCGTCCCGCAGTTGCTGCAGCGGGATCAGCGCCACGTGGGAGACGGCCACCGACCAGCCGCGCGGATCGCGCCGCGGGCCGGCGAAAGTGCGCAGCTGCTCCAGGTAGCGCGGCTCCAGCCCGGTCTTGTCGCGCAGCACGCGCTTGGCGGTGGCTTCGCAGCTATCGTCCTCGTCCACATGCACATAGCCGCCGGGCAGCGCCAGCTGGTGTTGGCAGGGGGCGTGGTCGCGGCGGTGCAGCGCCACTTGCAGGCCGGTGTCGCCCAAGGTGAGCAGGACAATGTCCACGCTGACGGCGGGCGCGGGGCGCGAGGGGCTCATGAGCGGTCTCCGGTTTGGCTTTGCCGATATTTTCCGTCAGATAGTTGCAAAACTCAACTAAGTGAATTTATACTGTGCGCATGTTAGTTGAAATTATCAACTAAGTAAGTCAACGCAGCGCAGGAGTCAGCATCATGTTCAAGATTTTCGCGGATTCGCAGCACGGCGGCAGCCAGCCGCTGGCCTTTCACAGCATGGTGTTCCCCGGTGGGGAAGTGCAGGTGTCGGTGGAAGTGGACGCGCCGGCGCAGGCCTTGCGCTTGCACGCCCATCTGCCGGACGCGCAGGCGGTGATGAGCTTGCTGATGCTGAGCGACGCGCTGCGCCGCGCTTATCCGGGGCGCCCGCTGGCCCTGCATCTGCCCTATGTGCCGTATGCGCGCCAGGACCGGGTGGCCAACCCGGGCGAGGCCTTGAGCGCCAAGGTGTTTTGCCAATTGATCAATGCCCAGGGCTACAGCCGGGTGGTGATCCAGGACCCGCACAGCGATGTGGTGACCGCGCTGCTGGACCGGGTGGAAGTGGAAGATCCGCTGCCGGCGCTGCGCCGAGTGCTGGAGCAAGTAGGCCCGGCGGCGCTGGTGGCGCCGGACGCCGGCGCGCGCAAGCGGGTGCTGAAGCTGGCGCGGGAGCTGGGCTGCGAGGCGGTGCTGGCGGACAAGGTGAGGGACACCCAAAGCGGCCGCATCAGCGGCACCCAGGTGGCCGGCCCCTTGCCGGCGCTGCCGCTATTGGTGGTGGACGATATCTGCGACGGCGGCCGCACCTTCACCGAGCTGGCCAAGGCGCTGCGCGCTCGCCAGCGGGAGCAGGGCCTGGACGCGCCGCTGCACCTGTACGTGACCCACGGTATTTTCAGCCATGGCCTGGAACCGCTGCTGGAACATTACCAGCAGGTGTTCAGCCGTAACGACTGGACGGCGGATGCCCGCTGCCAGCTGGTTTGACTCACACATTAAATAGGGAATACATCATGAACGCCCCCATTCGCCCCCTGGCCCGTGAACTGAACCAGTTGCAGCCGTTCAATCTGGCGGACTTCTACAAGACCGGCCATCCGTCGATGTACCCGGCGGCCACCACCAAGCTGGTGGCCAATTTCACTCCGCGTTCGGCCAAGTACGCGCCGGTGCTGCCGGAGCTGTTCGACGACAAGGTGGTATGGTTCGGCCTGCAGGGCTTCATCCAGCAATACCTGATCGATCTGTTCGACCAAGAGTTCTTCCGCCAGCCGCGGGACAAGGCGGTGCGCAAATACCAGCGCCGCATGGACACGGCGCTGGGCGCCGGCGCGGTGTCCGCCGGCCGGCTGGAGGCGCTGCACGCGCTCGGTTATTTGCCGCTGGAAATCCGCTCCCTGCCGGAAGGCGCGCGGGTGGACATCAAGGTGCCGCCGGTGATCTTCAGCAACACGTATCCGGATTTCCCCTGGGTGGCCACCTATTTTGAAACCCTGTTCAGCTGCGAATCCTGGAAGCCGTCCACCGTGGCCACCATCGCGTTTGAATTCCGCAAGCTGCTGGATTACTTCGCCCGCCTCACCGGCAGCGCGCCGGAATTCGTCAATTGGCAGGGCCACGATTTTTCCATGCGCGGCATGAGCGGGGTGCACGACGCCATGCGCTGCGGCGCCGGCCATCTGCTGTCCTTCACCGGCACCGACACCATTCCGGCGCTGGACTACCTGGAGGACTTCTACGACGCGGACGCGGAGCGGGAACTGGTGGGCGGCTCCATTCCGGCGTCGGAGCACAGCGTGATGGCGCTGCGCATCCTGCTGACGCTGCAGCGGCTGCGCCGCGACCCGGCCCACGCCGGGCTGGAGGAGGCGGCGCTGCGCCGGCTGGCGGAGCGTGAGGTGGTGCGAGAGTTCGTCAGCCAGGACTATCCGCGGGGCATGGTGTCCATCGTCAGCGATACCTTTGATTTCTGGAACGTGGTCACGGTGATTGCCCGTGAGCTGAAGGGCGACATCCTGGCGCGAGGTCCGGACGCGCTGGGCAACGCCAAGGTGGTGTTCCGCCCGGATTCCGGCGATCCGGTGAAAATCCTCACCGGCTACCGCGACGAGGAACTGGTCCGCGTCGACGGCCAGCCGGCGCGGGACGCGAACGGCGCGTACACGGCGCTGAGCGACGGCCAGCGGGTGACGGAGGCGGAACGCAAGGGTGCGGTGGAGTGCTTGTGGGAGATTTACGGCGGCACGGTCAGCGACGCCGGCTACCGGCTGCTGGACAGCCATGTGGGCCTGATCTACGGCGACTCCATCACCTTGCCGCGCGCGCGCGCCATCCTGCGCCGGCTGGCGGCCAAGGGCTTTGCCTCCGGCAATGTGGTGTTCGGCATCGGCAGCTTTGTCTACGGCATGAATTCGCGGGACACCTTCGGCTATGCGCTGAAGGCGATTTACGCGGAAGTGGACGGCGAGGCGGTGGATATCTACAAGGACCCGGCCACGGACGACGGCACCAAGAAATCCGCCAAGGGCCTGCTGCGGGTGGAGCGCGAGGGCGATCATTACGTGCTGCACCAGCAGCAGACGGCGGAGCAGGCGGAGGGCGGCGAATTGCGGTCGGTATTCCGCGACGGCCGCTTGCTGGCGCGGCAATCGCTGGCGGAGATCCGGCAGCGGCTGATGGCTTCCTGGCAATGCCCGGAACCGGGCAGCATCCGCTGGGGCGTGGAGGACTGAGGCGCAGTAGGTTTTGAACAGGTTCTAAGGCCGGGCGTCATGCCCGGCCTTATTGCATTGTCGGGGCTCAATTAAAGCTCAGTTCCACGGTGGCGGCGGCGTTGACCTCGCCGGGTTGGATGGGGGCGCCGTTGACGGCGTAGCGCACCACCATGGGCAGCGCGTGCTGTTGCCTGGCCGCCAGGCTGGTGAACTCGGTGCCCAGCATATAGGCGCCGGTTTCGCCCTGGCGCTGCAGCTCCAACCCAATGCCCTGGGCGCTGTCAGGCCCGCCGGTAATGCTCAGTAGCGTGCCGGTGTTCCCTGGCGCGTTGGCGTCGCTCAGCTTGGCGCTGACGCTGGTGCCGGGCGCGCAGTCCAGATCGATGTTGAACCGCTTATCGCCGGCGCGGCCGGTGCCGGCGAAGTCGCGAGTGCTGACGTCGGGCAGGCGGACGGTTTGGCCGGCGTTTTTGAACGAGCAGCCTATCACCCTGATGGCGGGCTGATTGAAGGAGTAGGTATAGAGCGGGCTGCCGTGGTCGCTGCCTTTCTTGTTCTTGTAGTTGACGGCATAGCTCTCCGGATTGAGCCGACCGGAGGTCACCGGGCCGGTTTTGACCAGTTCGATAGTGTCGGTAATGGTGACGGTGCCATTCAAGGGCATGCCGCGCAGATTGGTGCGGCCATTGTTCAGCCTTGTGGTGCTAAAGGTCTGCGACTTTCCGGAGTGGGTATTGCTGTTTATCCAGCGAATACCGATGCCGGATGTTTGGGTTTTCCTGACGCCTGTCAGGGATGTGCTGTCGTTGTCGGTATTGCCATAGGACAAAAAGGCGTACCAGTTGCGTTGGCCGTTGGCATTGGTTCTGTCGCATGTAATCGTGGTTTGCATCACTTCCCTGGCGATCAGGTGTCCGGCGGGCGCCAGGTATGGAATCACCAAGGGATCGGGGAGCGCCTGGGTGAGGGTGCTTGAAACCACTTTGCAATCGGCATGGCTTGGGCGGCTGCAACTCCCCAGCGCCAATAGCAAGACGAGGCAGGCCAGCAGCGGGCGGCGGGTAGGCGGTGTGAGCATTTGGGTATCCTTTTCTTTGATTAAGCGCGGCGCTTAGTGGCAAGGCAGCTCTAGCCGCTGGTAATGACGCCCGGGCTTGGCGGGAGGCAGCCGATAGCGGGCGCTGCAGCCGCCGTCGCTCCATTTCACGGTCAGCAGGTCTTGCGGCTGCGTGAGCAAGAGCAGTGTCCGGCCTTGCGGGTCTACGATGCCCAAGGGCCGGCCGGCACCATCCTCCACGCTGGCGCCAAACGGCGCCGCGCTGCCGTCGCGGCGGCGCAGGCTGAATTGAACGCGTCGGCCGCTGCGCGCCTTGAACACGGCCTTCACCACCGCGCCGCGGCGCGGCACCACTTGCTTGACGCCATCCTCCAGTTCCAGCGCGGCGCCCAGCTTGCGGCTGTCCAGGCTCAGGCTGTTGGCGCGATAAGGCTGGGCGTCGGCGCGCACGCTGTAGCCGTTGCCGCCCAGGCCGGCGGCGCCGTCCACTTGCAGCAGGGCGAAGGTGTCGCCGACGGCGCGGCTGAGGTTGACGCCGCCGCCGTGGACGACGATGGCGCCGCTGGCGCCCAGGCTGGCGGATTGATGGCCGCGGGCGGCGCTATAGGCGGCGCTCAGCTGCGCGACATCGCCTTGATGGACGCCGCTGGCGCTTAGGCTGGCGTCGCCCTGGCTGTCGCGGCTCACGGAGACGGTGTAGCTGTCGGCCTCGCCCAACTGGCCGCTGAGGCTGGTATGCAGGGCGTTGCGGCCAAGCTGGGCGCTGAGCTGCGGGGCGTGTCGCCCGCTGTCCAGCGGCAGGCTGAAGCCCAGCATGATCTGGCTGTCGCCTTGACCGCGGCCGTCGCGGCTCCGGCTAAGGCTGAGGTGGTAATGGAATTGTTTCCAGCGGTGGCTGTAAGCCAGGTTGAGGCTGTGGCTGGCGCCGGGCCGGCCCCAATCATTCTGTCGGCTGAGGCTGAGATAAAGGCTGCCGCGGCGGCCTTCGCGGCCCAGCGCCTGCTGGGCGCTGAGGTCCATCCGCGCGCGCGCGCGGTGTTGGTTCGGGCGCTGGGCCAGGTCTGCCGCGTGATCGTTGAAGCTGCGGTAGCCGGCGGTGGAGTAGCGGTAAGCGGCCAGGGTGAGTTGGGTCTGGGTACGGGGCAGGGCCTTGTGGTACAGCAGGCGCAGGCTTTGCCCCTGGCTGCCGCTGCCTTGGGCGCGGCTGAGGGATTGGCTCAGGTCCAGCGACAGCGCGCCCAGCGGGGTGTTGGCGCCCAGGCCCAGCTTGACGGCCTGGAAGCGCGGCGAAAGCTGGAAGCCGGCGGCCACGGTGCCGTCGTCGCTGAGGCCGTAAACCAGCGCGCCGGCGGCCAGCGCGGGACGGGCCGCTTCGCCGCCCTGGTACTGACCCAGCGCGGCGTGATATTTCCAGCGGCCTCGGGCCTGCATCAGCGGCAGGCTGGAGAAGCTTTGATGGCTGACGCGGCGGCTGCCGTCGGCTTCGGTCACCGTGATTTCCAGTTCGCCGTTGGAGCCGGAGGGGGCGATGTCGCTGAATTCGAAGGGGCCGGGCGGCACATCGGCGCGGTGCAGCACATAGCCGTTCTGGCGCACTTCCACCGTGGCCTGGCTCCGCGCCTGGCCGCGGACCACCGGGCGGTAGCCGCGCTCGCTGTCCGGCAGCATGGCCTCGTCCTGGCTCAGTTGCGCGCCACGGATGCGTACGCTGTCGAACAGCATGGCGTCGGTGTATTGCTCACCCAGCGCCAGCTGGCTGCGCAGCGCGGTGATGTCGCGCTGCAGCAGGGTGCGCTTGCTGCGTATTTCTGTCGCTTGGCCGGTATTCCCGCTGAGGGTGGCGTCGTTGCGCAAGCGCCAGTCGCCCAGATTGAGCCCGTTTTGCAGGCCGAGATACCACTGGCGGTTGGCGCGGCCGTCCTGGCCACGGCTGTATTGGCTGCTGAATTGATAATTGGCGTAAGCGGCGTTGACGCCGGCGTCCCATAGCGAGGGGTCGACATAGCCGTCGGCGCGACGCAGCAGATGGGCTTGCGGCACGGAAAGCTCAAGTTGCAGCCGGGTGGAGTCGTAGCGTACTTGCGCATGCTCCAGGCGTCGGGGCAGGTCCACGCAGGCCTCGTCGCCGGCGCTGGACGGCGGCAGCTTGACGCCCAGCTTGCGCAGCAGCGCGGCGTCCAGGCAGGGACGCACTTTGCTGTCCCTTTCTTGGCGAAAAAGGACGTCGCGGCGGTCGGCCAACTGGCGGTTGAGCAGGATGTCCACGCGATAGCTGCCGGGCAGGATGTCGTTGCCGGCGCTCAGCACCGCTTTGAGATCCGCCGCTTGCCCGTCCAGTTTCAGAAAGCGGGTATTGAAGACGGGCGCGTCCGCCGCCAGCGCCTGCGCGCAGGCGGTCAGCCAGCAGGCGCAGGCCAGCGGGGTCGCGGCGCTGCGGCGGGCAGGGGGCGTCAGCGGCTTGCTTCTCATCGCCTTGCGGTCCGGCGGCCGGCTCAGGGCTCCAACCGGCGCGGCTGGACGGGCGCCGCGCCTTGCAGCCGGGCTTCAAAAGCCTGGCTGGCGCCAAAGTCGTTGATGATCTGGTAGCGCAAGCGCGCGTCGTTTGCGGCGTCGGCGGGCAGCGGCCATTGTCCGTCGGCGCCGGGCGCCAGCATCCGGGCGCGGCTGATGTCCTTGGATTTTCCTCCGGAGAGCAGGGTCAGGCCGGTCACGGTCACGTGGTAGCGGCTGGGGTTGTCCGCTTGCAGCCAGCTGTTGCCGCGCTCGCGCCGCAGCCGCCAGCGCAGGCGTTCCGGCGCTTGCAGCGCGTCGCCGTCCAGGCCCGGCGGGCGGTAGAACACCTTGACGCGCTGTCGCACCGCCAGTTGCAGCACATTGCCCTGCCCGGCGGCCTGCGGGATTTCCTGCACATTGAGCCAGAAGGCGGTTTCCTGTTGATCGGCCGCGCCGGCGCCGGCGTAGAGGATGCGCAGCAATTGCTCCTGCCCGGCCGGCAGCCGCGTCAGCGGCGGGGTGATGGCGAAGGGCAGTTCGGCCTTGTCGCCGTCCAGCGCTTCCAGCCAGGATTGCACCAGGATGTCCGCGCCGTGGTTGCGCACGGTGACGGCGGCTTCCTGGTGCGCGCCGTCGAAAATGACGCGGGTGCCGTTGAGGCTGATGCCGGCGTCGGCGTGGGACATGGCGAGCCAGGCCGCCAAGCCAGCGGCTTGCAGCAGGGTTTTCATGATGGGGCCCTGAAAATAGACAACGGCGGGAAGCCCGCCGCTGTAGGTTGAAGAGGCGAGGGCTTAGTCGTAGCTCAGTTCGAAGGGGAGGTCGGCTTGTACGGGGCCGGCGGTTATCGGGGTAACTGCCGGGTCCTTAACGTAAGCGGCATCAAACGTGATGGTTTCGCTTGTGCTTGGAGAGGGCTTGTTCAGCAGTTCTCCAGACACAAGGTCATAGCTTGTTGCCTTCCCCGTCTGATACAGCGCGATGCCAACGCCAGTCGCCGGCGAGCCGCTGGCGGTGTTCTTCAGGATGTTGGTTTGGCCTGTGAGCGTGTTGGTGCCGTTTAGAGCCTTGAGGGACACGATCAAATTTGTAGCGCCCTTGCAGGCAATTGTTATCGAGTGCGTTTTGGGATGGCTGGGTTTGATCGCCAAGGCTTGCACCTTGTCCATGGAGATCTCGTCCAGAGTGACATTAATAGCGGGAATCGCCATCGCTGTGCTGCCGTTTACCGAGCAACTGGGCGCAGTGACTTTGCCAGTGAACTTGATGGTGCCGGTTCGGGTGACGGTGGCGGCCTGAGACGCCAGCGGAAGCGCGGCGGCAAAGACGGCCGCCAGGGTGAGGAGGGCGTGCTTTTGTTTCATGGTGGTCTCCAGTGGTTGCGGCGCGCAGGTGCTTGGCCTGGGCCTTGAGTGGAGACGGCATGATAAAAACACATTCAATTCAGGTCTTTAGCGTGGCCTTGAATGCCTCTTACCTTTTCTTATCAAGCCATAACTTTTCTTGTTTTGACTTTTTAATGTCGGCAAACGAGGTTTAAGCTGCTTTGGTTGATTGATAAGAGTTTAAACCTGTCCTTTTGGCCAGTTTTGTGAAAATGGCAATTTTCTTGGATTGCCCGCTAAGTACCGGTTATCTAAAATATTTTGGCTCAAATTTTGTCATCTCCACCCTCATTACGCCTCACGGCCCCCATCCGCAGACCAGGTTGAAGCTCGTCGCCATGGGGGCTTTGCATAAGGCCGGTTTGGGGGTGTTTTGATTTTGGATAGTTCGAAGGACCGCCCCGTGGACCTCAGCACCCTGCTCGCCAGCTTCGCCTCCGCCTTCAACCAAGACCAGCGCCTGCTCACCCTCAGCCTGGGCGACGGCAGCGTGGCGGCCGAGCAACTGCTGCCGCTGAGCCTGGCCGGCGAGGAAGGCGTGTCGCGGCCTTACGCCTACCAACTGACCTGTCTGTCTCCGGACGGCGCGATCGAACTCAAGACCCTGCTCGGCCTGCCGGCCCGCCTCGGCATCCTGGATGCCGCCGGCGCGGAGAGCCTGCGCTGCGGCGTGGTGTCCAAGGTGCAGAGCCTGGGCTCGGATGGCGGCTTCAGCCGTTATCAGCTGACCATCGAGCCACCGTTCGCCTTGCTGCGGCACCGTATAAGTTCACGGGTGTTCCAGGACCTGTCGGTGCCGGACATCGTCAAACAGATCCTGGCCGAGCATCAGCAAGCCAACCCGGTGTTCGCCCGGGTGCAGACGCTGGATTTCAAGACCGGCGCGGCGTCGCCGCGCAGCTACTGCCTGCAATACCGCGAATCCGATTACGACTTCATCGTGCGGCTGTTGCACGAAGAGGGCTATGCCTGGCGTTTCGATCATGTCGATGGCGACAGCCCCCAGGTGCAACTGGTCGCCTTCGACGACCCCTATAGCCTGCCGCCGGCCAGCGTGGAACGAGTGCGCTTCCACCGCAGCGACGCCACCGAGGCCGAAGACGGCCTGACCGAGTGGAACGCCCAGCGCCAGATCGTCCCCGCCGCGGTGGCGCTGGCCAGCTTCGACTACCAACCCGTCAGCACCCAGCACAGCGGCGACGACAGCCGCATCGACCAGGGCCAGAACGGCAAGGCCTTGCAATCCTCCCTGCACGACTACGACCCGCAATCGCTGTACTACGCCGCCGACGCCGACCAGCTCAGCCACTACGCCCAGCTGCGCCAGCAAGCGCACGACCTCAAGGCCAAGCAATTCAGCGGCGGCGGCTCGGTGCGCGGCCTGGCCGCCGGCCAGTGGTTCCGCCTCGACGACCACCCGGCCCACGACGGCGACAGCAGCGAACAGCGCGAATTCGTCGTCACCCGCCAAACCCTGAGCGCGCGCAACAACCTGCCGGCGGATCTGAAGGCGCTGGCGGGAGAGCAAGACGCGCAACCGTTCCGCACCGACTTCGACGCCCAGCGCCGCGGCGTGCCGCTGACCCCGGCCTACGCCCACACCGAACTGGCCAAGCCCAAGTCTCGCGGCGTGCAGACTGCCACCGTGGTCGGCCCCCAGGGCGAAGAGGTGCACACCGACCAGCACGGCCGCATCAAGGTGCAGTTCCACTGGCAGCGGCCGGACGAACACCCCAGCATTGGTGCGGGCATGGACGACAAATCCTCCTGCTGGCTGCGGGTGGTGATGCCCAGCGCCGGCGCCGGCTGGGGCCATCAATTCATCCCGCGCATCGGCCAGGAAGTGCTGGTCGACTTCATCGAAGGCGATATCGACCGCCCGGTGATTACCGGCGTGCTCTACAACGGCAGCCACGCCACCCCGGACTTCAGCGGCGCCGGCGCGCTGCCGGCGAATAAAACCCTGTCCGGCATCAAATCCAAGGAACACCAGGGCGGCCAGTACAACGAACTGCTGTTCGACGACACCCCGGGCGAAGTCCGCGCCAAGCTATCGAGCGAACCGGGCAAAACCCAACTCAACCAGGGCTTCCTCACCCAGCCGCGCAGCAATGGCAAGGCCGAACCGCGCGGCGACGGCTTTGAACTACGCACCGACAATCACGGCGCGATCCGCGCCGGCCACGGCCTGCTGCTGAGCACCGAAGCGCAGAACGGCGCGTCTGGCAAACAACTGGCGCGCGAACAGGCGCAAAGCCAGCTCGATGCGGCCCTGGCCCTGAGCCAAAGCCTGGCCGACACCGCCAGCGGCCAGCAGGCCGACACCATGGAAACCGGGCCGGAGGAAATCGGCCCGGACAACGCCAAGGCCGCCAAGAAAACCGAAGGCCATCTGCAGCATCAAGCCGCCGCCTTGAAAGCCTGGGAAGCCGGCAGCAACACCGACAAGGATGGCAAAACCGCCAAGGACCAAGCCGGTCAACAACCGCTGATCGTGCTATCGGCCCCGGCCGGCATCGCCAGCCTGAGCCAGCAAAGCCAGACCGTGGCGGCAGGCACCAACCTGGACCTGGTGGCGCAGCGCGACACTAACCAGACCAGCGGCCGGCGCTGGCTGCATAACGTGGGCCAGCACATCAGCCTGTTCGTCGCCGGGATCAAGGACCAGATCGCGCTGAAGCTGATTGCCGCCAAGGGCAAGGTGCAGATTCAAGCGCAGAGCGACAGCATAGAAGTCACCGCGGACAAGGACGTGACCGTCACCGCCTGCAAGGAAAGAATTACCGTGGCGGCCAAACAGGAAATCCTGCTCAACGTCAGCGGAGGCGCTTACATCCGCATCGCCGGCGGCAATATCGAACTGCATTGCCCCGGCAAGGTGTCGGTGAAGGGCGCCAGCCATCAGATGAGCGGGCCAACAAGTTTGACGCAAGCTGCACAGGACTTTCCTGCGATGAAAGGCCAGTTTGACCAGGCTTTCAAGATCAAATGGGATGGAATTGATTTGCCTGCCAGCAAAGTGCCCTACCGTTTAAAAATGCCAGATGGGAAAGTCATTATGGAGGGCATTAGCAATGAGCTAGGAGAGACAGGGCTTGCCACTAGTAAAGTTCCCGATGGCATCATCATTGAAATTCTGAAAGATGTGCGATGAGCAATGATAATCAAGTACTGACCCGATCTCAAAGCATACACACCACGGATTCAGACAAGAACAGGCCTGAAGTCCGGCATCGGGTTTGCGATATAGATGTACCTCCGGCAGCAGAGAGTATTATTGGGCACTGCGAGTTTTACTATCGTCCTCTACATGAAGAGTATGTTAAGAAATCTGGGGTCACCTCATTGAAGGCATTGTCAGCTTGGGCCAGCAGATGGAATCCATGGAATGACATGATTGTTGCGGCTAAGCTGCTGAGGAACCGAGACAAGCTGATATTGGCAAATAGCTCGAACGATAATTGGTCGCGCCACGCCAGCTTTATGATGAGACACATTGGATGTGAACATACGCCCCCCGACTATTATGTAAGCTACGGCTACTATTACTGTTCAAACTACGGGAAGAAACTTTTTCCTCGCTTAAGTCCTGCTGGTCAGGAGTGGTTGGAAAATGGTCGTTGGTTCTTGCAGAAGAATATGGAAAAAGGCTTGAGTGATAATATGGTGGGTAATACGCTGTCTATTCCTTGTAAGCGCTATCCCAATCGTTCTGTCGCATCAACAGTGCCTAAAAAAGGACTGGAAATAGATAACTCTAAATTCAAACGCTTTGCTTTTGATACCCATGTGCCTGCCTACTTGGATGCGGGCTTGGCCGACTTGCCGGTGATGGACCTGGCCTTGATCTGTGGCCAGCCAAACATCGAAGAATGGCTGGATAAAGATACCTGGCGGCAAGCGATAGACAGTGGCATGGAGGTTGGCAATGACTGGATCAAAAATGGGAAGCAAGCAGGTCAAGATATGGTGGATTCGGCTCTCAAGCGTTTAACGTCGGTATTTAAGTAAATGGCCAAGACTATCTTGTCGCCGTCGCTTGGGAGCCGGTTGCGCTTGGCGGCTAAATGGATTGTGTTTGTAATAGGAGCGGTATTGGTACTCAGCTCCGCTGCATATGGACTTTATAAGGCATTTAGTATGTGGAATTACGAAACCGACGTGATGGAACAAGACAAGCCGTACGGCGGCGGCGATCTGCGCGTCCAGGGTCGGCAACTCATCATTTTTAAGCCGATTGGTCCAGAGATCAAGTTCAAGCCTGTGGCCGAGCGTAGTCGGCCTGGGGTGCCGGAGGTGCAGGAAACCTGGATGAATGACGTCAAGGAGGTTAGCAACCGCTCCACGGTCAGGCTGCTGCGCGGTGATATGGAACACGGGGTCAAGCGCATTTTCGAGCAGCGCGGGCAGAATGGAGCCTGGTGGTTGTCCGCCGATTGGAAAACCATCTATGTCTCCACGGACTGGATGAATTTCAAGCTGCCGGCGGGAGCCGACGGCTATGGTCAAAGCTGGCACACTTTGTGGAAGTCCGAGGATGGTGGTGTCAACTGGCGGCAGTTGCCATGGCCGGAACGTATCCAGCCTGGCCAGCCGCTGTTCTTGGACGACGGCAAACGTGGTTATCTGGTGGCGGAAGGGATGCGTATCTGGCGCACCCGCGACGGCGGCGAGCATTGGGAGGCCTTGCCGATGCCGTCCTGGGCCAATCAGCGGCTGATGGCCAATCCGGACGGCAATGGTTTGTCGCCCATGGTGCCGGACACCCGTGCCCGCTTTGACGCGTTCGACCTGGCGGAGGACGGCACCTTGCGTCTGTCGTTCTATGTGCGGCAGGCGCGCTTGGGCGGCCGCTTCGGCACGGTGGAGGAAAGCGCCTTGCTTTATAGCTTGCCTTGGGATGTCAAGGCGGAGGATCTGCCGTTGAAATGGATGCGTCCGGAGGCGGTGTTCAAGCAGCAGTCCATTGTTGACATCAAGCCGGCCTTGGGCGGCGGCCTGCATTTGATTGCCTTGCAAGGTCAGTTGCAGCCGGAGAAGGTGGCGGAGGAACAATTGCGGCCGGCGGCCTATGTGTTGTGGAAACAGGGCGAGGAGGTGCTGCGCCATGGCTTCGAGCCGCATGTGATTCCCGGCGCCTTGTTTGTCGGCAAACAGAATCAGCTGGTGCTGGCGGGAGACAGCCAGCAGCCAGGCCAGGCGATGCGGGATTCGATCACCTTGACCAGCACCGATGGAGGCCGCAAATGGAGTGAAACCAATGACGGTTCCGCGTTTGCCTGGTTCTATGAGGCGGAGAGCAATCGTATCTGGAAATACCAGACGCATTCGTTGTATTGGCGTAGCTTGTAGCTGTGGCGGTAAGGATGATGCCGTGACGTCCGGTTCACCATCCATATGCTAATCACCCAAGCAATGAGAGAGCTTAACCGTGAAGCGTGGTTTCTGAACTACGTCACTTCCATCCCCTACTACGAAGCTTGCGCTCAGGCGACCGAAGACTTTGCGGACCTATTCAATCGCCTGTTGACCAAACACGACGGCCATGGCATCGGTAATCTGGATGGTTGGGTGTCGCGCTATCTGAATCATGCTGAAGAAATCCGTCGTCGCATTGAGTTTGTGCGCTATGGGGACTACATGCCGATGTATGGCCAGCTGTCAGATACTAACCGCGATTTCAGGGGCTTGGCGGAGCAGAATATATATGGTTGGCGCACTCGCGCGGAAGACCGAGCATGGAATACGGCCCTTGAACACATGTCCCGCCTTTGCTGCGTGGGCGCGCAAGCACTGGGCAACGCCTATTGGCACGGTAAGTTGTGGGGGGATGAGCAAACCAATTGCGTAGGCCGGAATGAAGGGTTTGCCAAAGGAGCCTCCTATGGCCTGGATTTCTGGCAGGCTCACGGCTTGATCCCCGTTCCAGAGGCGTATCCCAAATATGAGCTTGATTACTCGCTCAGTTGCAAAACCGGGGAGATCTGCCCCCGTAATGGCGTGTGGGTGCCCAAGCAAGTGCTGAACGAAGGGCTGGAGCATCTGCATATTGAGTTTGTCCAGCAAGGGAGGTTAATGCCCCCTTTGTTCCGCTTCCATTTAGAAAAGCAAGTGGACGGTAACATCGTCAATTATCTTCGCGAGATGGGTGAGGAGCCTGACCTTGATGCTTATACCTCTGAGGAGGCAATCAGCACCATGGAGGAGGCAGTGTGGTATCCATTGGTACTGCTAGGTGACCTGTGGTGACACTTCATCCACAAGAGTGTTTTCTGCTAGAACGTTTTGTGTCGTTGGAGTACATAGGCGAGCTTTGCGACGCCTGGAGACAGGTTGTTTATTCGCATGAGCAGGCGCTGGAGCGGTATATGAATACCGCTCCGGCCACTTTGCGTTCAAAACATTTATCTGAACAACCAGATGTGACCTGGGGGACTGTTCTACTGCCTAACTATCGAGCAACGTTGCAAAACTTGATGAACACCTATATCGAGCGGGCCCATGATGATGCCAATGTGTTTCGTGGGGGTGGTGGTGTTCGTGGGGCTTTACGTGGTGGCAACGAATACTGGCACGGTTGGATGGATCAGAATGAGTTGGAACGCATCGGCGATTTTGAAAGTAGAGCTAGCAGGCTGGATATGAATTTCAACAGAACTTGCGAGGGCCGTTGGGAGGAGGGAGATTTGTCCTTTCGCTACGATGAGCTGAACTGGGGGCCATTGGATCTGCCTCCAGCCATTCCCGCTTATGAACTGGATGGCAGTGTGGTGGTGAGGCCTGGCGATAAGGTGGAAATCCCCGGTGTTTACCTGCCGGATGTGGATCATGCTTGCGCTCAGTTTCTGCATCCCTATCGCACCAATCAGTTGAAACTTGACTTACTGAATGTGCGGGGTATGGGGGAGATATCGGTACATCAAGGTCTGCAACGGGATCAATTCGGCGATTGGCAGCTGGAGAGGCAGGTGGTGCCGACTTGGACCTTGGTGCGGCGTGTAGAAAGCCAATTTTTCCAAGTTCCTCCTAACGGTTTTTATCCCTAACATGCTTGGCGGTAGCCTGTCTCGCAGAGGGGAATAGATTAGAATGCTTGGCTCTTCTCTGCTGCGCCTGGCTGTGTTCCGTTCTCGAGGTGTAAAGGATCTTGGTCATGCCCCCGTTGCAGCCACAGGAAGTTTATTTGCTGGAATACCTCGTTTCATTCGAGCACTTCTGCAATGCACGTGACGCAATGCGCGAGGCCGTGCGATTTGGCGAGCAATGTCTGGACGAGTTCATGCAAAATCTGCCTGCCGATTTACGGCGGCGCCATACTAGCGAGCAGCCCGATGTCGTGTGGGGAGGTCTCGTGTTACCCAATCTACGTTCCAGCCTGGATGGTCTGATCGAAGGTTGCATTTTACGAAGCCATGGCGATCCTCAAGCCTTTCGTGGCTTCGTTGGAACTCATGGTCGTAGCATCAACAAGAATATCAGTGAGTTTGATGCCAGTTGGATGCCTGAGCCACTGGGAACAATGTTTTGGGATGTTTTGTTCAAGGCGATTGCATTAGATAAGGTTATCGGTGCAACTATTGGTGGGGAATGGCAGGAAGGAAGCTTAAGCAGGCATTGTGATTTTAGTGATCCCAGTGGAGTCTTAGGTGGAACGAATATCCGCCTTCCTAAACAGATTCCAGTTTATGAATTGGACCATTCAGTCGTGATTGGTCCTGGCGATCAGGTCAAGGAGTGCGGTGTTTATTTGCCGGACTCCAAAAATACGGCTGCGCAGTTTCTGCACCCAGGGCGATGGTGGCCAGAAGAGCCGGGTATTTCGGTGCGTCAGGGCCTAAGCAAGGATGAAGAGGGCTGGTGGGATGATGAGCAGGATGTGTATCCATCCCGCTGGACGCTGGTTCGGCGTATCCCCAAGCAATTCCTTGAGGTTCCCCCCGAAGGTTTCTACCCTAAAAACCAGCCAAGCAGTGGGCGGGTTGAGGGTGGACAAGCGTGCCCTCATGCCGGTGTCTGGTGGACGCCAGCTAGGCCTGATGCGTGTCGCAGCTTTACGGCAGGTGAGGCCATGCCGGTGTTTCCTGATTCTCAATATGGGGAAACGGTCTGGTATCGGCAGGCGGAATAAATAGGACTCCATTGAGCAGTGACATGGCTATTGGCTCGGGATAGTAGAGAAATGACAAGTTGCCTATCTATTAACGGGCGTGGAGTGAAAAAATTTATTTTGGCTTCAGCGTTGATTAGCTGCACAGCGATTGCCATCTACTTCGCAATAGGCAGACAGCCTGATCAATCGACGTATCCGGAAAGAGTAGTGCTTGCGCTGGGGGAAACTGGAGAGCAGTGGCAAAAGAAATACAGCGCTATTGTTCATGTTGCTGAGCAGCCTGCTGGTCTTAGGTTTTATAAAATGCAGCCCCTCAGATCCAAGGCGTCCGTTACGGTGAGATTGGAGCATCAGGGGCATAGTTTGGAAATTGCCCATGTGCTTAGTGTGACGGGCACGCAAGATAGAGGGCGAAAAGAGGGTATTGACAGCATACAGCTCAGTGCCGGTTTGTCTTCTCAGCCGCTGATAGAGCATGACGCGGCAAGGCGTTATGTATGGAGTTTGGTCAAATCAATTCGCGCCGCAGGCTGGCAGAAGTATATCGAAGAGACGGACCCACGTTTGAACGGCAAAGCGGCTTATGAGTACGCTGTACAGAAGCATGGGGCATTAGACCCTGACTATGAGTTGTCATTGACGGAATGGATGGCGATGCCGGCTAGAACCCGTTGGAGCTTCTATGCAGAGGATGCTTTTCTGAGTCTGGAGTTCGATCGGGATGTGCAACGCATGGACCCTGCCAAGCCTGGCGCTTATTTGTTGAACGTCAGCATAAGCAGTGCTGAGCAGCAATTTAGCTCAAATTTTGAATTTGAAGAGCGTGATCATTGGCGTAATCTATGGGATGCAGCTGCACGGAAATGGAAGCAGGAACGCAATATAAAAGAGGCTAAATTGCGTGCGCAGGGTGTGGTTATTGATGAAGATTATCAGGGTCCACCTTTGCCAGCTGGGTCTGCTGGGAAGTAGAACTTATATCTGTTGGCTTGTTGGTTAGGTCATTGTTTAATGGTTTGTCTATGCCACCGCTATGCTTAAGTGGCGGGGTTTTGAAAGAGCCGACCACGGTGTGAGGCGCGAGTGATGCATCTCCGTGTCGCCGTCATCGTAATCTAGGCGATGGCTGGTATGGTTTGGTTGTGGCGGGTATTCCACCGAAAATATCAGGTTCATGCGCCGTCTTGGCGGGGGTGACGCCCGTCACCCCCGGCGAACCCCTGCGGCCGGGGGGACACAGACTCTATGTGCCGGCTGTCTGGCCGGCCGCATCCCTTCCCATTCCCCTCCTGGAGATTCTTCATGACGCCCATCCTGTTCAATACCTATCGCTCGGTCCAAGGCTTCAACAAACGCGTCCGTTTCCTGATCCTGCATTACACCGCGCTGGACTTCGCCGGCTCCGTCAAGGCGCTGACCGGCTCCGGTCAGGTGAGCGCGCATTATCTGGCGCCGGACCCTTGCGATCCCAGCTATCTGCAGGCCGGCTTCAAGCAGATGAATCTGTTCAATCTGGTGGACGAGAACGACCGCGCCTGGCATGCCGGCGCCAGTGCCTGGGATGGCCGCAGCAATCTGAACGATTCGTCCATCGGCGTGGAAATCGTCAATCTGGCGCGGGAGGAGAAGAGCGGCATGGTGTTTCCGCCCTATCACCCGCAGCAGGTGGAGGCGGTGACGGAATTGGCGCGGAACATCTTGGCGCGCTATCCGGACATCAGTCCGGTGAACGTGCTGGGCCATTCCGACATCGCCGTGGGCCGCAAAAGCGATCCGGGGCCGATGTTCCCGTGGCGGGAGCTGCACCAGGCCGGCGTGGGCGCCTGGCCGGAGGCGGAGACGCAGCGCAAATACACAGAGCAGTTCCAGCAGCAGGGCTTGCCCGGCCGGGAGAAGATGCTGGAGGCGTTCAAGCATTACGGCTACGAGGTGACGGCGGCGGGCGGCGACGCCGGCTTCTCCGCCCTGGTGCGCGCCTTCCAGATGCATTTCCGCGCCGGCGATTACAGCGGCGCGCTGGACGTGGAGACCGCGGCCATTCTGTTTGCCTTGCTGGAGCGTTATTGGCCCAAGCGTCTGGCCCTGATCAAGCTTTGACGCTGTTTGTCCGCAACGCGAAACCCGGCCGCCTGGCCGGGTTTTGCTGTTTTCACCGTGAAAAGCGCCGCCGTGCGCTTATTTGGCGGCGGCCGGGATGAAGGAGAACTCCTGGATCACGATCTCCACTTCCTTGCCGTCCTTGGGCGGCCGTCCCTGGAACAGCCATAGATTGATGTGCGGCGGCAGCGGCTGCTGCGGCACCAGGCGCGTGGGGTCCGCCGGGGCGAAGTTCCAGCGCGCCATTTCGTACTGGTCGCCGTCCTGATGGCCGTGCAGCGATTGGTAGAGCACACGGCTGGCGCTCCAGTTGAAGCGGTGGGTGCTGTAGTCGCCGTTGAGGTGCGGTTCAAAGGCGTAGGAGGTGGGCTTGGGGCCGGGCACGGCCGGGTAGACGGTGTAGTTGCCCATCGGGTTTTGCCGATTGCCCCAGCGGGCGAATTCGATGTCGATTTCATTGCTGGCGTCCGGGCCCACGTCCGGCGTTGGGTAGTTGAACAGGCCCAGCACGATGTTGTCGTCGAACAGGTCCGGCCGGCCTATCAGCTTGAACTGGTAGCGGCCAAAGCCCAGCCGCTGAGGCAGGTAGACCTCGGAGCTGCTCCACTTGCCGCCGCGTTGGGCGATCTTCAGGTGGAGCCGGCCCTGGGCGTCCACCCAGGCGTTGTTCTCGTCCCAGTCGTTGGGGCCGGGGCCGCTTTGGATCTGGTTGCGGACTTCCCAGGCGTAGCCGGAGAAATTCAGGGTCTTGGCCTGGGCCAGGCCGGAGGCGGCCAGGGCGGCGGCGATGAGCAGGCAGTAAAGTCGGGGCATGGTTTTCCTTTATCGGTGGCCTGGCCGTGACCAGGCGCTTGCGCTGGCGGGACAGTCTGCTTGGAATATAATGCCAAATGATTTTCCGGTGGGTAAATACAAGGAACAGGCCGCGCGCGCGTCTGAACCATTGACCCGCCGGCGCGGTCAAGCTTTAGGTAGCGTCAAGCCAAGGCTCTGCGGGGCAGGTCTTGCAGCGGCGGCGTTCATCATGCGAGGAGTGCGATTGTGTTGACCATGGGGTTTCTGAGCTGGTTGTTTGGCGATGAGAATCTGATGTCGCTGCTGGCGCAGAACTGGGTGCTGGGGGTGTGGATAGTGGCCGCCATCGTGTTTTGCGAAACCGGCCTGGTGGTATTGCCCTTCCTGCCCGGCGACGGCCTGCTGTTCGCCACCGGCGCCTTGCTGGGCGCGCAGGGGGTGTCGCCGTGGTGGCCGATGGGCGTGATCACGCTGGCGGCCATTCTGGGCGATCTGCTGAATTACAGCATAGGCCGTTCCGCGCTGGGGCAGACGCTGATCCGGCGCGGCTGGGTCAAGCCGCAGCATTTGGCCAAGACCCAGGCCTTTTTCGATCGTTACGGCGCGCCCACCATCACCATCGGCCGCTTCGTGCCCATCGTGCGCACGGTGGCGCCGTTTCTGGCCGGGCTGTCCGGCATGTGCCCGCGCCGTTTCGCCTGCTACAACGTGCTGGGCGCGGTGATCTGGTGCGGCGGGTTGGTGTCCATGGGGTATTGGCTGGGCGGCATTCCCTGGGTGCAGGACAATATGCTGTGGCTGGTGCTGGGCATGGTGGCGCTGCTGTTGTTGCCGCCCTTGTGGCAGTGGCGGCGCAGCCGCTTGGCGGGCTGACGCTGTTTGCAAGCGGTTCAGGATCAGGCGAGCAAGAGCGGGGCGTTGTTAATGCGCTGTGTTTGGCGATCTCGCTTTTGCTCGCGAGACTTGGACAGGCTCTTAGATGAGCGATGCGCGCGGTGCAACACGCCTTGCCGCCTGCTCCAGGCTAGCCCGCGCGATCACGCGGTGGAACGGTGTGATGGCCGCGAGGTATATCCGTCCCAGTAAGTTATGGCAATGCACGACGGATACCACGACGAGTTCCCTGCTGCCTGCCGCGCCAGCGCGCTGCTGGATCGCGAGCCGGAAGTCGAGATGACGATCATCCGCGCCCATTACCAGTTCCTCCAAACTCTTGGACTGCAGTGGAAAGAAGCCGATCACCGTCCCCTGCGCCGCCGCGGCAATACCCACCGCACGAGACGATTTGACGCCGACTGGCGCCATGATCATGTCGCGCGCCCGCGTCAGCGCGCGAATCCACCACGCCTGCTGCTCGAAGCCCGCGCGGGCCAATACTTCGATATCGTCGCTGGCCCCCGCCGGTAACTGAATCGCATACGCGTCTACCAGATCCGCGCCCTTGTAAAGCGGCGCCAGGGTACTGTCGGATGGCACGGGTATCGCATGCGCCTTATGGATATGGTTCATCAACTCATCTCCCTACGGTTTGGGTTTGGCGCGAGTCTGCGCTAGACCTTGCTTTTCCGCGCCATCAACACGCCGCGAGCCGTCCGCCCCGGGAACGATGGATGCGTCTGCCACGCAGTCGCAATCGACAGGACGTCGCGGTCTAGCCTGAAGAACCTCCGTTGCTCGGTGCCGACCCAGGCGGGATGCCAAGCGGTGTCGACCTGGATGATGAGTTTGTCCTCACCCTCAACACGGCACAGACCGGAATAAGCTATCATCGCCTCGAAAAGGGCTGCCGGATCATGATTCGGACGTTCTTGGGAGGTGAGTATCGACATGATCCTGTCGCGTTCTATGACGATATAGCCGAGCGGCGCGCGGCCGTAAGTGTCCACGCACTCGCCTGTGTCCTGGAACTCAAGCTGAAAAGACACAATCCGCCACCATCCGGACAAGGGCTGGGCTTGGATATCAGGCATGGCATCTCCTTTCTCGCTCTTGCTCGCGAGACTTTGGACAGGCTGTTAGTGCGTCAGCATCACCGCCACATACACGCCGATGGCCAGCAGGCTGACGCAGGTGCCGCAGGCGATGGGCCCGGCCGAGCGGCCGCTTTTCAGGTAATGGGTTTCCAGCACGATGATGTTGGCCGCCGGCGGCAGCAGGCACAGCAGATAGAGGGTAGGCCGGTTTTCCGTCACCAGCGCGATGTCGAAGCGGCCGCACAGCAGGATGAACAGGCTGAGCAGCAGGGCCAGCGCCACGGCGCGCGCGGCGAAGTTGCGCAGCGCCAGTTTGAAGTCCGCCAGCCGGAGCCGGGCGCCGGAGAGCCAGATGCCCAGAATCGCCATTCCCAGGAAACTCATCAGCCATTTCAGCGCTTCGTAGCCAGGCCGCGCGTAGTGTTCCAGCGCCGGCCCCAAGGGCAGGCAGGCGAGGCCGACCAGCAGCGCCCACACCGGTGGCGCCTGCAGCGTCTGGCGCAGCCGCGCGCGCCAGTGCTGGCCCTGGGCCAGCAGGCCCACGCCGATGGCGTTGCCAAACAAGGAACTGCCGACATAGGCGGCGATGATGACCATGGCGGCGCCGTCGCCAAACAGCGCGCTGGCCACCGGCAGTCCCAGCCAGCCGATATTCAGATAGCAGAAACACAGATTGTGCACCGGGTCGCGGCTGATGCGGCGTCCCAGCAGCAAGAGCAGCGCCATGATGGCGGCGATGCCGGCCATGACCGCGAACACGCCGGGGCGATGGGTGGCGATGTTGTAGATGATGACCAGCGGGATCACCCATTTGCTCAGCAGCGCCGAGGCCCGCGCCTTGACGTCGAAGGGCGCGCGCCCCAGCCCCAGACCGATCAGCAGATAGGCGAGCGGGGCGAAGAGGGATAGGGGCATTGCGCATTCCTGTGACGGGCGGATGGTGGCAGGCGCACTCTAGGCCCGTCTCTCGGGAAATGTCAATGGAATGAATGTGTCAGCGTGGACCGAGCAGCCGTTGCAGCGTGGCCTCGGTGGGCACGCCCTGGACTTTCTGCAAGCGGCCTTGGGCATCGCGGTAGAAGGAGGCCGGGGTGGCGAACACGCCCAGCCGTTCCATCAATTGCTGATTGGCCGCCAATTTGGCGCTGACGGCGGCCGGCGGCTTGGCCAGCGGCTGCACCGGCGTGCCGGATTCGTGGCGCGCCAGCGCGGCGGCCGGATCCGGCGCGGCCAAGAGGGCGGCGGCCTTGGCCGGGCTGTCCGCCGCCAGCAGGCCCACCGGAATGTGGCGCAGCTGAACCTGGCCGGCATTGACCCAGGGCCGGGCGTCGCGCCAGAACTGGCGGCAGTACGGGCAGTTGGGATCGGTGAAGGTGTAAACCACCCTGGCGGCGTCGGCCTTGCCGTCGGCTATCCAGTGGCTGGCTTCCAGCTGTCGCCACAGCGCGGCGCCGAACTGCCGGTCCAGCAGCTCCGGCTGCCATTTTTCGCCATGGGCGTCGGTGATGTTGCCGACGATGGCTTGCTGGCCGTCCGGCGTCAGGTAAAGGGTTTGCGGCCGGCCCAGATAGAGCGCGGCGTAGCCGGTCAGCCCGGCGGGGCCGGGAAAGCTGCTCAGGACTTCATAGCCCTGGGCCTCCAGCGCCTGGATGGGCGCCGGCCAGGCTTGGGGCGCAGCGGCGTGGGCGTTCAGGCTCAGCCATAGCGCCAGCGGCGCCAGGCCGCGGATCAGCGATGCGGTCATGGTCATTCCTTGGAGGCGCTGTCCAACTGTTGCAGTTTGCTGGCCAGGGTGGCCTCGGACAGTTCGCCCAGGTGTACGGTTTGCAAGCGGCCGCGGGCGTCGAAGAACAGCGTGGTGGGCAGCGCCACCGAGCCATATTCGCGGCCCAGCGCGCCGCCAGGGTCCAGCAACACGTGTTGCAGCCGCAGCGGCTGGCTACGGAAAAACTGGCGCACCAGCACTTCGTCCTCGCCCTGGTTGGCGAACAGGAAGCGCACGCCGGTGTATTGTTGCTGCGCTTGTTGCAGCAGCGGCATTTCCCGCAGACAGGGCGGGCACCAGCTGGCCCACAGATTGAGCACCACGGGCTTGCCGGCGGCCAGCGCCGGCAAGGAGGCGGGGGCGCCGTCCAATTGCGGCAGCACGCGCGCGGACAAGGCGGCCTTGGTCTGCTCCTGTTGCAGCGCCTGGCCTGCGGCCCAGGCCAGCGCGCCGCTCAGGATAGCGATGGCCAGCGGTCGGCGCAAGGCGGCGCGGCGCCAACCGCGCCATAGCGCCAGGGCCAGCGCGGCGGCGATGCCGGCCCAGGGCAGGAAGCCGCCGTCGCGCAGGTCCAGCATCGCCAGCGGCCGGTGGGCGTACAGCGAGAACCAGTAGAGCACGAAGGCCGCCCGCGAGGCGACGAAGCCCCACAGCAGCATGTCGTTGAGGTCAGACGCCACGCTGACGCGCCAGCGGCGCGCGGCGAGAAAGCCGGCGGCGTGCGCGGCCAGCCAGGCGGCGGCCGTGATGGCGAAGCTGACGGGAATGGCCAGCGGGCCAAGGTTGAAAGCAAGCATGGTTTAGTCCTGTGCCGCGCGGACGGCGCGCGGCGGGGAGGCCGTCCGTGGCCCGGGCGCCCGGTGGGCGCTGGCAGGGGGCGGCTGTCTGGCGGTGCCCGCGGCATGGCCGCGGGGTTCTGCCGCGCGAGCGGCTGGAACTGGCGTTTTAAACGTCAGAATAGACTGGGCTTTCTCAAAAAGATTCACCGCTTGCGCTGGGAGGGGGCGACGACGGCAGGGGGGGAGTATAGACGACAAACGGCCCGCCTCAGCGCGGGCGCCGGGCGGGCCGTGGTTCGGAGCGCGGTTCAGCTGGCCTGGTGCACGCGCATGAATGGCGGCGCGGCCACCACGTCCGGCGTGCTGGTGCCAACGGGGTGCTGCATCACTTTCTGCGCCACTAGCTTCAGCTCGTACATGATGCCGATGGCGGCGTCCAGCTGCTGTGGCTGGCCGTTGAAGGTGCGGTCCAGCGCGGCCAGCAGGTTTTGATAAGACTGGTAGAACTGGGCGCCGCTGACCGCCGCGCCGCTGCCGGCCGGATAATCGGAGAGCGCGGCATTGGGCAGCAGATTGAACACGCCGGTTTCGTCCAGCGGCACCGGCTCGCCGGTGTAGGACCAGCCGGAGGGGCTGCAGTCGTCACGCACCAGGCGCTTGCCGTAGTAGATTTCGCCAAACTTGAAATAGTGGGCGTAGCCGCCGCCGGCGTCTTCCTTGGGGTTGATCCAGTCGTCTTCCACCTGCACGCCTTCGCCCTGGCGCACGATGGTGTTTATCACCGCGCGGGCGCTGGCCATGTCGTGCACCTTGCCGTCCGGACAGCCTTCCACCTCGTGCGGAAACCACTGGCTGACATCCACCTGTTCGTCCAAGCGCGGCTGGGCGAAGCAGTCATGGCCGTGGTTTTCCAGGTGCTGCAGCCGCTCCAGTATTGCTTGGTAGAAGCGGCCGATGGAGTCGAAGCCGGGCTGGTTGTCGACATAGGCCTGGGTTTCGCCGGGCAGGATGGCCTGGGTGTCCGGGCGCTCTATCTCCATGAACACCTCCTGCGCCTGCTGCCGGCTCAGCGCCTTGAGCGTGACGGTGAGGCTGGTGTCCACGCACATCGGCAGCGGCCCGGGATAGTTGAGCGCCTGGCCGTCCTCGATGATGCGCGGATTGCCGCCGATGGCGATCAGGGTATTGGCGGCCAGCGTCATGTGCAGCATTTCCTCCACCACCACTGACTGCACCAGCGCGCGCGCCTCCTGGTTCTGGCCGGGCTTGATGGAGAACAGCGCGGTCAGATAAGTGGGGATGGTGGACAGCTCCAGCCGCACCGCGCCGGCCAGCATGGTTCGCACATGATGGATGTGCTCGGCCTGGCGCAGCTCGGTCATGAGTTCTTGACGTATCTTCAGCATGGCTTGGTTTCCTTGGAAGGTCGAATGACGGGGCCGGGGTCAGCCGCGGGGCTTGCGCAGCTTGCTGGCGGATGGGGAGGCGAGCGTGGCGGCGATGTCGGCTTCGCTGGGCGGCGCGCTTTGACGCAGCGGGCAGCGCTTGCCGTACATCAACTGGCGGTCGAAGGTCTTGCCGGTGCGGTCTATCACGTTTTGGAAGTAGTTGATCAGCATGCGCCGCTTGCTGGCGGACAGATCGCGCGTCACCGGCATCTGGTCCGGGTCTTCCATCGGTTTGTCGAAGACGAAGCGCATGATGAAGGCGCTGGCGTCGGCCACTGCCTGCTTGGAAAAGTCGAACAGGCCCTGGCTCATCACCGGGTAGAGGTTGGCGTATTGCTGCAGGATGGGTTGCACGTCTTCCCAGCTTGGATTGTCCAGATCGATGTTCTGGCCCGGCTGCGGGAAGCTGCTGAAAACCACCACCGCCAGGTTGTCGTAATGCTGCTGCAGCGCCGGGTCGGGGCCGGCCAGATTGTAGGAAATGGTGAATAGCTGGCCGTCCATGTATTCGCGCGGGGTGCCGAAGGTTTCCGGCCCGTGCAGGGTGATGGCGGCCCGGCCGGCCTGGTCGGTGACCGGTTCCGCCGGGCTGATGCGGATGGCGGCGTTGGGCACGTTGTTGACCGGCAGCAGCGCGCGCGGCGTGGTGCCCACGGTGGCGTCGGCGGGGGTATTGCCGTAGTCCAGCATCGGCGCGCCGGCCCAGAAGGCCAGCGCAGCGCCGGCCAGCGGCTGGCCATAGCGCGCGGCGTAGACATGGGTGTGCAGGTGGTTCTTGTCCGGGTGGTTGGGGTCCAGGCGGATGGCGAAATCCTCGGCGCGCACCTCGTTGCCCAGCAGTACTTCGCGCACGCAGACGGTGGCGCGGCCTTGCGCGTCCACCGGCTGGACGATGGCCAGCGGAAGGGGCCGGGTGGCCAGCCGCAGCTGTTCCTCGGTCAGCGGCACCGACTGGATGCCGGCCTGCTGGTCTTGCAGCGTTTGCGAGGTGTCCACGCTAGCGATGACGGTGTAGTCGCCCGGGCCGATCTCCGTGTCCTGGGCGGTCAATTCCTGATGCAGGATCGCGTATTGCAGAGGCGGCAGCGCGACGACCTGGTTATTGCCATCCACTGGCAACGCATTGCTCAGGTCCACTTGCAGGCTGGCGGTTTCCTGGTCCAGCCAGGAAGAGAAACAGCCGATGCCATTGCCGGACACCGAGTCCTGCAGGCTGTTCTGAGTGGTGGGCATGAAGCGGCGGCCCAGGATGAAGGAGCGCGGCTGGTCGGCATAGGCCGGGCCGATGGCGCCGAGCACGGTGCCGTAGCCGAACAAGGGCGAGCCGGCGTTCATATCGTAGCCGTAGGTGGATAACCGGATGGACAGCCGGTCCTGCTCGCTCAGCTCGATCAGGCGCGCCAGCAGCGGGCTGTCGAAGCCGTCCAGATGCCAATGGATATTGGTGAGCACGGATTGGAAGATCGCCGAGGCGCCCATATCGCTGCCATTGCCCTGACCGCGGCCAAACCACAGATCGCGGAAGGGGTTGCTCTGGTAATCCGCGGTCATCAGCGGCGTGCCGTCCGGCTTGAGCAGCGACACCGCCAGGCCGTAGACATTGGAGGCCAGCTGCCAGTCCGGGTCCAGGTCCACCATCTTGGCGGACGGCTTGCCAATGGCGTTGCCCACGCTACAGGACAGCAGCGGGTCCTGCGCCGGATTGGTGATCTGGATGCCGCTGGGCCCGCGCAAGCTGGTCACTTGGCAGTTGGCGAAGCGCATGATGGCGGTGCCGGTGGGGTGCCACCAGCCGTTGTAAGTCTTGGTGTTGCCGGCGGCATCCGCTTGCTGGAACTCCTGGAAGTGAGCCTCGAAGGTGGCGTTGTCGAAGTGGCGCGGGTCGTTGTTGACGGTGGAGACGTCGGCCTGGAACTGGCCGGCAAAGGCCAGCCGGGGAAACTGCAGATAGCTCATATGGGCTCCTAGCGGTGAGGAAAATCCGCGGACGACTATGCTTGGCGTTTTAATTCCATACGCATAGCGCGGGTATAGGCAGCGCTGACCATTAGGGCAATGTTCTTTAGGACAGGTGGATGCCGGGCCGCGGCGCGGCCCGGCAGAGAAGGCGGGGCTTAGCGGGAAGTGTGTTGCCGGTACTGGCGAATCAGCGCCTGGGCGTCGGGGTCCGGGCGCAGGCCCAGTCGGGCGGCGCGCGCGTCGTCCACGCGCGCCGGCCAGCCGGAGACGATGGCCTGGATGGCCGCGTCGGGCTCAAAGCGCACCAGCTGCCGCGTCGCTGCGCCGGCTTCCTGTTCCAGTGCATTCAGCAACTCGCCCACGCGCAAGCTCAGCGCCGGGAGATTGAGCGCGGTGCGGCCGCCAAAATCCGCATGGCTGGCTTCAAACGCCGCGATCAGGCCGGCGATGGTATTGGCCGGCGAGGCCAGCGCAACCTGAGTGTCCGGCGGCACCGGGCAAACCGCTGGTTGGCCAGCCAGCGGTTCGCGGATGATGGCGGACAGAAAGCCGGACGCCGCGCCGTTGGGGCGGCCGGGACGAACCGCCACCGTCATCAGCCGCGCGCTGCGGCCGTCGATATAGCCCTTGCGGCTGTAATCGGCCACCAGTTGCTCGCAGATGAATTTCTGCGCGCCGTAAGAGGTTTGCGGCGCGGGCAGGGTGCGGTCGTCGATTACGGCGGGCAGCGGCAGCGCCGGATCTGCGCCGAATACCGCCACCGAGCTGGAGAAAACCAGCCGCGGCCGCCTGCCGGCACGTCGCAGCGCGTCCAGCAGCGCGCGCGTGCTGTCCAGATTGGCGGCCAGGCCCAGGTCGAAGTCGCGCTCGCACTCCGCCGACACCGCCGAGGCCAGATGGAACACGCCGTCCAGAGCATGGCGGGACAGAGCCTCCGTCATCTGGAGCAGATCGCCGACGAAGGTGTCAACGCGCGGATCGAGCTGCAAATCCACCGCAGGCGGGTGTAAGTCGGCCAGCAGCAAGCGCTCGATTTTATGGGTGTCCAGCTGGCCGCGTTGCAACAGCTCGCGCGCCAATCTGTCGCCGATGAAACCGGCCGCGCCGGTGATCAGTATTTTCATTGCTTGTCCCTCCAGGCTTGCCACCAGTCAAGGCCGGCGCGGGTGTCGCCGCGCGGGCGGTATTCACAGCCGACATGGCCGGCGTAGCCGAGCGTGTCCAGCTGCGAGAACAGGGCGGGGTAGTCGATCTGGCCGTCTTCGGGTTCGTGGCGGCCGGGCACGCCGGCGATTTGGATGTGGCCAAGCCGCTCCCAGACGCGGGGCAGCCAGGCCAGCGGATCGCCGTCGCTGATACGGCAGTGGTAGCAGTCGAATTGCAGCCGCAGATTGGCCGCGCCTACGGCGGCGATGCAGTCCAGCGCCTGCTGCTGCCGGCTCAGAAAATAGCCGGGCATGTCGGTGGCGTTGATCGCTTCGATCAACAAAGTAATGCCATGGGGCGCCAGCCGGTCGGCGGCTCGGCGCAGATTGGCGAGATAGACGTCGCGCGGCGCGGCGTCGCCCGGCGGCGGGAGGCCAGCCATCGCGTGCAGGCGGCGGCAGCCGGTGGCCAAGGCGTATTCCAGCGCGCGTTCCACGCTGGCGGCGAATGCCTCCTCGCGGCCGGGCAGCGCCGCCAGGCCGCGTTCGCCGGACGCCCAGTCACCAGGCGGCAGGTTGAACAGCGCCAGGGTCAGATCATGTTCGCGCAAGCGGCTGGCGATGTCGGCGGCTGGCCAATCGTAGGGGAACAGGCATTCCACCGCGCGGAAGCCGTCATGGGCGGCGGCGGCGAAGCGTTCCAGGAATGGTAGCTCGGTGTACAGCAGGGTCAGGTTGGCGGCGAAACGCGGCATGGCGGCTCCTTGAAGGCTAGCGGTTGACCAGGGCGGCGGGGATTCTCAGCACCGCCAGCGCGCCTATCACCAGGCATAGCGCCAGCAGTGTCAGGCTGACGGCGTTGTCGCCGGTCAGGTCTTTCAACGTGCCCACCAGAAAGGGGCTGGCAAAGCCGGCCAGATTGCCCACCGAGTTGATGATGGCGATGCCGGCCGCCGCCGCGCCGCCGCTGAGAAAAGCCGTGGGCAACGACCAGAATAGAGGCGCGCAGCTAAGCACGCCAGCGGCCGCCAGGCACAGCGCCAGCAGCGACAACGCGGTGCTGTCCGGGAACAGCGCCACGGCGACGAAACCGGCGGCCGCGGTCAGCGCCGGCAGTGCCAGGTGCCAGCGGCGTTCACGCCGGGCGTCGGCGCTGCGTCCCAGCAGATTCATCGCCAGCACCGCGGCGAGGAAGGGGATGGCGCTGAGCAGGCCTATGGCCAGATTGCTGGCCACTCCGGTGTTGCGGATGAAGCTGGGCAGCCAGAAGGTGACGCCGTACTGACCCATGACGAAGCAGAAATAGATCAGGCACATCAGCCAGACGCGGCGGTCGGTGAAAGCGTCGCGCGCGCTGCCGCGCGGCGGTTTGTGGGCATTGTCGGCGTCCAGTTCGGCGTTTAGCCGCGTTTTCTCTTCCTTCGTCAGCCAATGGGCCCGCTCGGCGGAGTCTTCCAAGCAGCGCAGCACCACCAGGCCCAGCAAGACGGCGGGCACCGCTTCCAGCACGAACATCCATTGCCATCCTGCCCATCCGGCGATGCCGGCCATGCCGTCCATGATCCAGCCGGACAAGGGGCTGCCGAAAATGCCGGACAAGGGAATGGCGGACATGAACAGCGCCACCATGCGCGCGCGGCGATGGGAAGGAAACCAGTAGGTCAGGTAGAGGATGATGCCAGGATAGAAGCCGGCTTCAGCCGCGCCCAGCAGGAAGCGCAGCGTATAGAAGGCGGCCGGAGTTTCCACCCAGGCGAAGGCGGCGGAAATCAGGCCCCAGGTGATCATGATGCGGGCGATCCACACCCGCGCGCCGATCCGGTTCAGCGCCAGATTGCTGGGCACTTCGAACAGGAAATAGCCCAGAAAGAAAATGCCGGAACCCAGGCCGAAGATGGTGTCGCTGAAAGCCAGGTCCCGGCTCATCTGCAGCTTGGCGAAGCTGATGTTGACCCGGTCCAGATAGGCGGCGACATAGCACAGCATCAACAGAGGCATGATGCGCCAGGCGATCTTGCGATACAGCGCGGCGCCAGACTGTGAGCCGACGGTGTCTTGAGGGGCGATGGCATCCATTCAGTTCTCCTTGCCAGGCGAAGAGAGGTTTACCAACTGGCGCCAAAGCGCTGGCGCAAGTCGTCGATCTGCTCGGGAATCAAGGACGTGGGCTGGCCCTGGGTCAGCAGCCACAGGCGCGCGGTTTCCTCCAGTTCTTCCAGCGTGGCCATGGCGGCGGCCGGGCTGGGTCCCCAGACGGTGGGGCCCAGCCGCTCCTGCATCACCGCGCGCAGGCGCAGGCCCTTGGCACGGTGGCGGGTCAGAGTGTCGGCAAGCCAGTGCGCCGCATGCGGATCGCCGGGGCTCAGGTAGGGGATGCAAGGCACATGGCCCACCTTCATCACGTAATACGGCGTCAGCGGCGGCAACAGATCGGTTTCGTTCCAAGCGCGCAGCAGGCTGAGAGCCACCAAGTGGCTGGAGTGGGTGTGCAGTACGCAGCCGGCATCGGGCTCCAGATCATAGAGGCGCTGGTGCAGCAGATGGCTCTTGCTGGGCGGCGGGCCGGCCAGGCGCTCGCCGTCGGCATTCAGCCAGGCCAGCGTTTCCGGCTCGAGAAAGCCGAGGCAGGCGTCGGACGGGGTGATCAGCAGGCCGCCGCCGGCGGCGGTTGGCACGCGGGCGCTGATATTGCCGGCGCTGGAGTGGATATAGCCGCGTTGAAACAGCGATTGGCCGACGCGGCAAATCTCCCGGCGCAAATGGAATAGGTCTGGATGCATCGTGGTCTCCCGGTTCAGTAGCTGCCGCCAAGCGCGGTGCTGAAGAAGTCGTCGGCGCCGAAGTTGCCGGATTTGAGCGCCAGCCATAGCGGCCGGCCCTCCGCTTGTGTCCAGGGCACGCCGGGGCAGATGGCCAGGCCGACGCGAAGCGTCTCCGCGCCCAAGGCCTGAACGACGGCGCCCGAGGTTTCGCCGCCGGCCACCACCAGGCGGCGGACGCCGGCGGCTGCCAGACCGCGGGCGATGTCCGCCAGGCAGGCTTCCACTAGCTGACCGGCGCGCTCCGGGCCTAAAGCCAGCTGCGCCGCGGCGACGTCTTCCGGCGGCGCGCTGGCGTAGATCAGCACCGGCTGCCGCTGCGCTGCGGCCCAGTCCAAGGCTTCGCCGGCGCCGGTCTGGCCGGCGGCCAGGCGCAATGGGTCCAAGCGCCAGGCGGGGCGGTCGGCCGCGATCCAATGGCGTACCTGGCGCTGGGTGGCTTGTGAGCAGGAACCGGCCAAGACCGCGGCAGCGCCGTCAGCCGGTGGCCACGGGCCGGCCGCGACCGCGGGTTGGAACCAGCGCCGCGCTGCATAGGCGGCCGGCAGTCCGAGCGCCAGGCCGGAGCCGCCGGTGAGCAGAGGGTGTTCGGCGCAGGCTTCGGCGAGGGCGAAGAGGTCGGCATTGTCGAGCGCGTCGGCGATGGCGAAGCGGTATTGGCCGTCGCGCAGACGCACGCATTCTGCACGGATGGCCGCCGCGCCCTGGCTGACCGTGGCGCGGCTCAGCAGGCCCACCTTGCCGTGGCTTTGCGCCTGCAGCACGCGCACCAGATTGGCGTCACGCATCGGCGTCAGCGGGTGATCGCGCATGCCGGAGTCGGACAGCAGTTCTGTGCCGACGAACAAATGGCCCTGGTAGACGGTGCGGCCGTTGTCGGGCAGCGCCGGGCAGGCGATGGCGAAGTCGGCGTCCAGCGCTTGCAGCAGCGCTTCGGCCACCGGGCCGATATTGCCGCGTGGGCTGGAGTCGAAGGTGGAGCAGTACTTGAAGTAGTAGCGCAGCGCGCCATGGTCTTGCAGCCATTCCAGCGCCGCCAGCGAATCGCGCACCGCCTGTTGCGGCGGATTGGTCCTGGATTTGAGGGCAATGACCACCGCGTCGCTGTCGGCGGTGGGCGGGTGGCGCAGATCGGTTCGGATCGTGACACGCATGCCGCTTTGGGCGAGCATGCCGGCGATGTCGGTAGCGCCGGTGAAGTCGTCGGCGATGACGCCTAGTAACATGGGCAACTCCTGTCGGTGAGAAAGGGATGCAGCCTGTCTGGCGAACGAAAGGGCTTCGTTCATGTTGTATGGTTATCATACAAGTTGAGGCGAGTCACGTCGGCGGCGGCCGTGAGGGGCAAGGGAGTGTCGCCAAATGCCAACATCAGCCTCGTCGCGAAGGGGCGATGGGCGGGGTGCTATAGTGGCTGCTACGCGCCGGCGAGCGGCAGGCATGGGAGGGGGGAAACGCTTGTGACAATGATGTTTCAGCAAGCCCAGACGGGGGCAAGATTATCCGAGCAGGTGGCGGAGGCGCTGGCGGGCGGCATTCGCGACGGCGCCTGGACGCCGGGCTGCAAGCTGCCGACCGAGGCGCAGCTGGCACAGCAATTCAAGGTCAGCCGCACCGTGGTGCGCGAGGCGATGTCGCAGTTGAAATCGCTGGGTTTGGTGGAGTCGAGGCAGGGTTATGGCGTGCTGGTGTTGGCGCCGGGCCGGGCGCCGCTGAATTTCGGCGCGACGGAGGCGCATTCGGTCAGCGCGGTGGTGCAGATGGCGGAAGTGAGGCGGGGTTTGGAGGCCGAGGCGGCCGGCTTGGCGGCGTTGCGGCGCGACCCTGCCGCCTTGAAGGCGATCCGCGCCGCGCAGGCGGCGGTGGAAGCGGCCGGCCGTTCCGGCGGCGGGGTGGACGAAGACGTGGCCTTGCACCGCTGCATCGCCCAGGCCGCCGGAAATCCCTTTTTGCTGGAAACCATCGACTATCTGGCAGCTCATCTGCGCGGCGCGGTCGCCGTGTCGCGCGCGTTCGAAAGCCATGATCCGGCGATGCTGGCTGAGGTCAACGCCGAACACGCGGCCATTGTCGACGCCATCGCCGCCGGCGACGCCGAGGCGGCGCGGCAGGCGGCGACGCGCCATATGGATCAGGCGATCCGGCGCATCCAGGCGGCTGGGCCGGAGTTCTGGCTGGCCGAGGGCTATAGCCTGGCGCAGGCGCTGGAGCGGGGCTGAAGAGGCTCCATCCCGCGCAGAGAGACTTCCGCGCCTAGCGACATCGCGTGCTTGAACACATTGCCCGGGTCGTATTTGCGCTTGGTCGCCACCAGCTCCGGATACAGCGCGCCGTAATACAGCTCGCCCCAGCTATAGCCGGGTGTGCCCGGCCGCGCGCCATTCAGCATGTCCACGTCCGGGTAGTTGATGTAGCAGCCTTCGTAGGGCGAGTCCGGCAAGACCGCCGAGGCCGGGTAGGGCGTGCCGTTGAAGCCGTCGGCGGCGTAGACGGCGTCGAAGAACTCGCGCATCCAGTTCAAGTGCTTGGCGTCGTTGGCCGGGTCGGTCCAGTAGCTCTGGTATTGCAGCTTCATCACCGAGGCGCGCTGCGGCACCGCGGTCTGGTTGTCGGCGGGATCGAAACCGTTGTTGCCGGTGCCGCGGCGGTTGATCGCGCCGCCGTAGGAGTCCACTTGCAGCAGCGATTGGGCAAAGTCCTGGTCGTGGGGATGGGCGTTCAGATGCTGGTGGATCGCCTTGCACTCGGCCTGGCTGAAGTTCTGTTTCATATAGGCGGATTTGTACTTGCCGCGCTGATTGTTGCCGGAACCGTTCAGCGTCTGGGTGGCGTACAGCCAGTCCATCGCCTGCGCGTGTTCCGGCAAGGGCGCGCTGTTCCTGGGCGGCGAGCGGTGCGGGATGTGGGGCAGATGGCCGCCGCCGGGCAGATAGGTGTTCAGCAACTGCGGCGAGGCCACTTGCGCGATGCGCCGATAGAAATCGTTGAACGGCGCGGTGTCGTTCAGCTTGCCGTCCCGGTCGGTGTACTGCACCACCAGCCCCAGTTTTTTGGCGCTGACATGGGTGAGCTTGAGCAGGCTGAACAGGCCGTAGCCATCGGGCTCGCTGTCCGCCTCCCGCCAGTATTGGCCGTAGGTTTGCAACAAGGCGGTGAAGCGGCCCAGATCCTTGAAATCGTTCCAGTCGAATTGCAGGAATTGCACGCCCACCTGCTGTGGCGCCGGCGGCAAATCGTCGAAGTAATAGCTGGTGATCAGGCCAACATTGCCGCCGCCGGCGCCCTTGCACAGCTTGAGCAGATCGGAGAATTCATTGTCGGCGCGGGCGTGGACCTTGCGCTCCTTGCCGCCGTCCGCCAGCAGAATATCCACCGCGCTCAGCCAATCCACGGTCAGGCCTTGTCGCCGCGACAGCAGGCCGTAGCCGCCGCCGCTGATATGGCCGCCGGCGCCCACCGAGTAGCAAGAGCCGCCCGGCACCGTCTTGCCGGTGAGCTTGTACAGGCCGACATAGCCGTCCCAGTTCTGATTGCCGGCCAGGAGTTGGAAGCCGTAGCTGTGGCCGTCCGCCACAACGTCGCGGCGCAAACCGGAAAGTTGGCCGATGTCTATGATCAGGCCGCCGGGATTGTTGCTGACGAAGCCCTCGTAGCAATGGCCGCCGCTGCGGATGGTGGGCTTGAGCTTATGATCCAGCGCGTATTGCAGCGCGGAGACGGCTTCGGCCTCATCGCTGCAGATGACAATGCCGCTGGCGGCCTGGCCGGCTTCCGGCCAGCGCAGGTTGAAGCCTTTTTTCAGTGTCTCGTAACGATGATCGTCCGGGGTGATGGCATTCAAGCCCATGTGCTCTTCTCCTTGTGCGGCCGCGACGGCGGCTGTGCGTTTTGAATGACATTGTTTTATAGACGAGGGGTGAGAGGGCGAGGCTGGCAAATGCTGAGCTTGGTGGCATTGCTTGTTTTAACGTTTCATTTCTCGGGGTCCAAGCTTGAATCCGCTGGATTTTGTTCTGGCATGAAATGACATTTGGATGTTGTTTTGCTACGCTCCCTGCCAAAATCAGGAGCGAGCGGACATGATCAAGCAATGGATGGGCCTGGCCCTGCTGCTGGGCGGCCTAGGCGGCGCGGCGCAGGCCGGCGAGGCGTTTGGCGCGCCGGGACTGACGGCGGTGCGCGGCCCGGCGGCCAAGTCTTTCGTCGGCGTGGCAACGGAGGGGCCGTCGCGGGTGTATTTCACCGGCTATCGCGGCGTGGTGTCCGAGGTGTTCTACCCGGCGGTGGACAGCCAGGCGGCGGTGGATCTGCAATTCCTGGTGGGCGACGCCGGCGGCGGTTTCGTCGACGAGGAAAAGCAGCAGGACTACCGCGTGCAGCGGCTGCATCCGCGCAGCATGAGTTGGCAGGCGCAGACCGGCAACGCGGCCCATCACTGGCGCATCAGCAAGCGCATCTTCACCGATCCGGCGCGCGACGCGCTGATCCAGCGCGTCACCTTCAGCGCGCTGGACGGCCGCCGCGTCGGCGATTTCCGGCTTTATCTGCTGTTCAAGCCCTATCTGGACAATGCCGGCGCCGGCAATAGCGCCGCCACCCTGGCGCGCGCCGGCGGCGGCGCGGCCTTGGCGGCCAGCCGCAATCAGCGCGCCTCGGCGCTGCTGAGCAGCCTGCCGTGGAGGACGCAGAACGGCCGCCGCATGCTGTCCAACGGCTTTGTCGGCCTCAGCGACGGCTGGACCGATCTGCTGGGCGGCGGCGCCGACAAGCGCATGGATTGGACTTTCGATTCCGCCGGCAACGGCAATGTGGCGCAGATGGGCTGGCTGGAACTGGGCGACCCGCGCGCCACCAGCGTGTCCTTCGACGTGGTGCTGGGCTTTGGCGCCAGCCAGGGGCAGGCGCTGGACGCGGCCGAGGCGGCGCTGGGCGGCGATCTGGACGCGGCGCAGCGCCGCTACGACGCCGGCTGGCAGGCTTACGCCGCTGGCCTGTCCGATCAGGGCGGCAGCGCCGACGACGGCTACTACCTGGCGGCGATGACGCTGAAAACCATGCAGGACAAGGCCAGCGGCGCGATGGTGGCCGGCCTGGGCACGCCATGGGGCGCCAGCCAGGGCGATGCCAACGCCGGCGGCTATCACCTGGTGTGGCCGCGAGACCTGTTCAAGTTCGCCAACGCCCTGCTCACCGCCGGCGACCGCGCCACCGCCGCGCGGGTGACGGATTATCTGTTCAACACCCTGCAGCAGCGCCGCGACTGCGGCGTGGCGGAATACGACGCCGCCGGCTGCCCGGACGGCTTCAGCCGCAACGGCCGCTTTCCGCAAAACGCCTGGGTCAGCGGCGCGCAGTATTGGCAGGGCACCCAGATGGACGAGCAGGCCATGCCCATCCTGCTGGCTTGGCGCCAGGGGCCGGCGGTGTATTCGCCGCTGTGGCCGCGCATCAAGCTGGCCGCCGACTACATCCTGAGCGCCGGGCCGTGGACCTACCAGGAGCGCTGGGAGGAAAACAGCGGCTATTCGCCGTCCACGCTGGCGGCGCAGATCGCCGGCCTGGCCGCCGCCGCCGACATCGCCCGCGTCAACGGCGACGACGCCAGCGCCGCGCGCTATCTGTCCGCCGCCGATTACTGGCAGCAAAACGTGGACGCCTGGACCTTCACCCGCAGCGGCGGCTTTGGCGACGGCCGTTATTATCTGCGCCTCAATCCGTCCGCGCGCGCCGGCGGGGCCAGCCGCGCCGGCCAGGCGCCGGCGCTGGGCCCGGACACGCCGCAGACGCTGGAAGTGAAGAACGGTGGCGGCGGGCGCGATGCGCGCCGGGTGGTGGACGGCGGCTTCCTGGAATTGGTGCGCATGGGGGTGAAGCGCGCCGACGATCCGGCGGTGCGCGCCACCTTGGGCATTTACGACGCGGTGCTGGGCCAGCGGCTGGAGCTGCCCGGCGCGCCGGCTTTGCCGGTCAACGCCTGGTTCCGCTACAACTTCGACGGCTACGGCGAACGCAATGACGGCGGCGATTTCGCCGGCAGCGGCGTGGGCCGCTTGTGGCCCATCTTCACCGCCGAGCGCGGCATCTACGAGATTGCGCGCCAGGGCGGCGGCACTGCCGGCCAGCCCTATCTGGCCGCCTTGAAGCAACTGGCCACGCCGGAGGGCATGCTGCCGGAACAGGTGTGGCCGCATAGCGCGGTGCTGCCGGATGGCTGGGCGGTGGAGACGCCGGCCGGCAACCGCGCCGGCACGCCTACTCGCTCGATCGCGCCGCTGAGTTGGGCGATGGGCGAGTACATCAGCTTGCTGGCCTCCATCCGCGCCGGCCGCGTCGTCGATCTGCCGGAAGCCGCCTGCGCGCGTTACTACGCCTGCCGGGTAGAGCCCAAGGCCGGGGAGGCGACGGTGGAGATCCAGGCCGCCGCCACGACCAGCTGGGGGCAGCAGCTGTATGTGACCGGTGCGGCGCGCGCCTTGGGCAATTGGAACACCGATCTGGGCCTGCCGGCGGACGCGGCGGCCTACCCGCTGTGGAAGACCCGGGTCAATCTGCCGGCCGGCCAGCGCATCGAGTACAAGTACTACCGCAAGAACGCCGATGGCAGCGTGAGTTGGGAGCAGCGCGCCGGCAACCGGGTATTGCAGGCGCCGGCCGGCGGGCTGACGTTGAATGATCAGGTGAACTGGTAAGAGCCTGTTCAAAGTCTGCTGCGTTCGTGAAGCGTCACACGGTGAGTACCAGCTCAAAATGCTCATGTACCACTCGTACATTCCGCTTTTTCGCTCGTTTTCGCCTTGTCTCGCTCTTGCTCGCGAGACTTTGAACAGGCTCCAATACGCTATTGATTTATTTGGAATATTGAAAGCAAATTTAATTACTTTTTGATATTAAACATGGCTTTTATAGTGTGCTGAGTCCCCCTTGTTCAGGAACTCGCCATGTCCATGTTCATCTCCCGCCGTTCCCTGCTGGCGCTCAGTCTCGCCAGCCTGTCCTTCCTCGCCTTGGCGGCACACGCCGCCGAGGCGCCCATCGTCATCGGCTACCAGACCGGGGTCGATCCCTCCAAAGTGGCCCAGGCCGACGGCTTGTATGAAAAAGCCATCGGCCGGCCGTTGCAATGGCGCAAGTTCGAGAGCGGCGCGGAAGTGCTGGCCGCGCTGGCCTCCGGCGACGTGCATATCGCCGATTTGGGCTCCAGCCCGCTCAGCGCCGCCGCCACCCGCCAACTGCCGATCCAGACCTTTCTGATCGTCGCCGAGATCGGCAACTCTGAGGCCTTGGTGGCGCGCAAGGGCAGCGGCATCAAGACCCCGCGGGACCTGATCGGCAAAAAGGTGGCGGTGCCCTATGTCTCCACCACCCATTACAGCCTGTTGGCCGCGCTCAAGCACTGGAAGCTGGACCCGGCCAAGCTATCCATCGTCAATCTGCGCCCGTCCGAGATCAGCGCCGCCTGGCAGCGCGGCGACATCGACGCCGCCTATGTCTGGGACCCGGCCTTGAGCCAGGCGCTGAAAACCGGTTCGGTGCTGGTCAATTCCGAACAAGTGGGGCAGTGGGGCGCGCCCACTTTCGAAGCCTGGGTGGCGCGCAAGGATTTCGCCGCGGCCCAGCCGCAGGCGCTGGCCGCCTTCGCCAAGGTGACCTTGCAGGCCTTCGCCGATTACCGCGCCAAGCCGGCGGCCTGGAGCGCCGGTTCACCGCAGGTGGCCAAGATCGCGCGGCTGACCGGGGCCGATCCGGCGCAGATTCCCGGCCTGCTGGCCGGCAGCCGCTTCCCGCTGGCGCAGGAACAGCTGTCGCCGCGCTTGCTGGGCGGCGGCACCGCCAAGGCGCTGCGCGACACCGCCTTGTTCCTGAAGGAACAGAAGAAGGTGGAAGCGGTGCTGCCGGATTATCAAGCCTATGTCGAGCCGCGCTTCGTGCGGCTGGCGCAGCCGCGCTGAGCGCGAGGAGGCCGCGATGGCGAGCTTGATCGTGGAAAACGCCGGCGTCAGCTACGCCGGCCCGTCCGGCCCGGTGCAGGCGCTGGACCGGGTGTCGCTGGAGCTGCGTTCCGGCGAAATCGTGGTGGCCCTGGGGCCGTCCGGCTGCGGCAAGTCCACCTTGCTGGGGCTGATGGCCGGCTTTCAGACACCCAGCCAGGGCCGGGTGCTGGCCAATGGCCGGCCGGTGCGCGGGCCGGGCGCGGATCGCGGCGTGGTGTTCCAGGACGACGCGCTGATGCCCTGGCTCAACGCCGAGGACAATGTCGCCTTCGGCCTGCGCCTGCGCGGGGTGCCGCGCGAGCAGCGGCGAAGCGAGGCGCGCCGCATGCTGGGCTGGGTGGGGCTGGAAGCCTTCGCCGGCCACGCGCTCAGCCAGATGTCCGGCGGCATGCGCCAGCGCCTGGGCCTGGCGCGCGCGCTGGCGGCCGATCCCGACTTCCTGCTGCTGGACGAGCCCTTGGGCGCGCTGGACGCGCTGACCCGGGAAAAGATGCAGTCGCTGATCCTCAGCCTGTGGCAGCGCAGCGGCAAGGGCATTTTCCTGATCACCCACAGCATCGAGGAAGCGCTGTTCCTCGGCACCGAGCTCTTGGTGCTGACGCCGCGCCCCGGCCGCATCGCGCTGCGGCAGAAACTGGGCTTCGCCCACCGCTACGCCGCCGGCGAATCGGCGCGCTCGATCAAGGCCGATCCCGCCTTCATCGCCATGCGCGAGCATTTGCTGGACTGGATTTTCCGCGCCGAGGAGGCCGACCATGCCGCCGCTTGAACTGACTGAATTGGGCCCGGCCGCGCAGGCCGAGCTGAGCGCGCCGGCGCCGGTCCATCCTTCTAGCCCTAATCCTGGCCGCTTCGCCGCCTGGCGCCGGCGCTGGCCCAGCGCGCTGTCCGTGGGCGGCCTGCTGCTGTTGTGGTGGGCGGCCAGCGCCGGCGGGCTGGTGTCGCCGCTATTCCTGCCCGGCCCGGCCCAAGTGGCGGCGCGGCTGGCGGACCTGGCCGTCAACGGCTTCATGGACGCCAGCCTGTGGCGTCACGCCGCCGCCAGCCTGGGCCGGGTGGGCCTGGCGCTATTGCTGGCCGCGGCGACCGCGGTGCCGCTGGGCATGCTGATGGGCCTGAGCCGGCGCGCGCACGCGGCGCTGGACCCGCTGATCGAGTTTTACCGGCCGGTGCCGCCCTTGGCCTATCTGCCCTTGATCGTGATCTGGTTCGGCATTGGCGAGGCCAGCAAGGTGCTGCTGATCTATCTCGCCATCTTCGCGCCGCTGGCCATCGCCACCGCCGCCGGCGTGCGCCGAGCGGACCCGGCGCGGCTGCAGGCGGCGCGCTCGCTGGGCGCCAGCCGCAGCCAGCTGCTGCGGCTGGTGGTGCTGCCCAGCGCGCTGCCGGAGATCCTGACCGGGCTGCGCATCGGCCTGGGCGTGGGCTGGTCCACCCTGGTGGCGGCGGAGCTAGTGGCCGCCACCCGCGGCCTGGGTTTCATGGTGCAGTCCGCCGCCCAGTTCCTCGTCACCGACGCGGTGATCGCCGGCATCCTGATCATCGCCTGGATCGCGCTGGCGCTGGAATTGGGGCTGCGTTGGGTGGAGCGGCGCTTCGCCGGCTGGGCCGCGCCGGAACGTTTTTGAGCGAGTTTTCGATTTCTTGGATTTGGTTTCCGCCGCGCGGATAAGGAGCACATTCATGAGCCTGCAACTGCAAGCCATCAGCCCGGCCCTGGGGGCCATTGTTTCCGGCGTCGATCTGAGCGCGCCGCTGTCCGGCGCCGAGCGCGACGCGATCGAGGCGGCGCTGCTGCGCCACCAGGTATTGTTCTTCGAGAACCAGCCGCTGACGCCGCGCCAGCAGCGCGATTTCGCCGCCCGCTTTGGCGATCTGCACCTGCATCCGGTCTACCCGACGGTGGCGGAGCAGCCGGAAATCATCGTGCTGGACACCCATGTCGACAATCTGCCGGACAACGACAACTGGCATACCGACGTCACCTTCATCGCCACCCCGCCGCTGGGCGCGGTGCTGGTGGCGCGGCAGTTGCCGGAGGTGGGCGGCGACACGCTGTGGAGCAGCAACAGTGCCGCTTACGAAGCCTTGTCGCCGGCCTTGCGCTCGCTGCTGGACGGACTCAGCGCCGAGCATAGCTTTGTCCACTCCTTCCCGGAAAGCCGCTTCAAGGACACGCCGCAATACGCGCGCTGGCAACAGGCCAGCCGCGACCATCCGCCGGTGGTGCACCCGGTGGTGCGCACCCATCCGGTCACCGGCCGCAAGGGCCTGTTCGTCAATGAAGGCTTCACCACCCGCATCCTGGAACTGGCGCCGCGTGAGAGCGATGCCCTGCTGGCGCTGCTGTTCGCCCATGCCGCGCGGCCGGAATTCACCGTGCGCTGGCGCTGGAAGGAACACGACCTGGCGTTCTGGGACAACCGCGTAACCCAGCATTACGCGGTGGCGGACTACCTGCCGCAGCGGCGGGTGATGCACCGCGCCACCATCCTGGGGGATCGGCCTTATTGAGCCGATATCGGCCCTCCAGCTCCACCCGGCCATGGCCGGGTTTTTTCATGCCCTTGGTCTGGCTGTGTGCCGCAGCGGCGCTGGGGGCCGCTTACAAGCACTGGCTACACTTGGCTCAGCGCACATAAGCCATTGCTGTTTTGGCATAAATTGCGTCGACCCCGCGCGAGACGATAAGTATGATATTTGACTTTCTGTGTTGGATGTATTGAGAGAATAACAATGAAGATCGCAAAGAAATGCCTGGTACTCGCCATGGCGGCGGCCGCGGGGCTGAGCGGCTGCGCGACCGAAAGCTCGCGCGCGCTGACGGTGGCCCAAGTGGAAACCGCCGGCAAACCTTATGCCGGCCCGCGCTCCCCGATCGCGGTGGGCAAGTTCGACAACCGTTCCAGCTATATGCGCGGCATATTCTCCGACGGCGTGGACCGTCTGGGCGGCCAAGCCAAGACCATTCTGATCACCCATTTGCAGCAGACCAACCGCTTCAATGTGTTGGACCGCGACAATCTGGAAGAGATGAAGCAGGAAGCCGCGTTCAGCAAGCAGGCGCAGGCGCTTAAGGGCGCCACCTATGTGGTGACCGGCGACGTGACCGAATTCGGCCGCAAGGAAGTGGGCGACCACCAGCTGTTCGGCATCCTCGGCCGCGGCAAGCAGCAGATCGCTTACGCCAAGGTCAACCTCAACATCGTCAAGGTGGCCACCTCGGAAGTGGTGTACTCCACCCAGGGCGCCGGCGAATACAGCCTGTCCAACCGCGAGATCATCGGCTTCGGCGGCACCGCCAGCTATGACTCCACGCTGAACGGCAAGGTGCTGGACCTGGCGATGCGCGAGGCGGTGAACAAGCTGACCGCGGCGATAGATTCCGGCGCCTGGCAGCCGGGCAAATAAAACTCGCTAACAAAACCCCTGATCCCGCGTTGCGCCTCCGACGGCTACCGCCTGCGTTGGCGCGTGTTGGCTCAGCATCTCCGCGAGGTTTGGTTAGCGGCGCTAAGCGTTAAGCAAGCCTCGCATGATTGCAGGACGGGCCTTGCGGCCCGTCCGCGCTAGCTATTGCAAGATTGAACATCATGACACACAAGATGGCGAAAACGCCGCTATTGGCGCTGGCCCTGCTGGGCGGCGCATTGTTGACTGGCTGCGCCAGCCAAAGCTCGCTGTACCAGTGGGAAAGCTACCAGCCCCAGGTGTACCAGCACTTCAAGGGCGCGGCGGCGGAAGAGCAAGTGACCGCGCTGGAGCGCGACCTGCAGAAGATCCGCTCCAGCGGCAAGACCCCGCCGCCGGGCTACCATGCCCACCTGGGCATGTTGTACGCCAGCCTGGGCAAGGACGATCAGATGGTCCAGCAGTTCCAGACCGAGAAGCAGCTGTTTCCTGAATCCGCCGCCTATATGGACTTCCTGCTGAAGAAGGCCAAGAAGTGAAAGACCGCACCATGATCAAACGCATTGCCCAATGGCTGGCCTGCCTGGCCATCGCGGCGCTGGCCACCGGCTGCGCCACCTCCAAGCCTTACGACTACACCGCTTACAAGCAGAGCCGCCCGCGCTCCATCCTGGTATTGCCGCCGCTGAATGAATCGCCGGAAGTGGCGGCCAGCCACAGCATGCTGTCGCAAGTGACCATGCCGCTGGCCGAAGCCGGCTACTACGTGCTGCCGGTGGCGCTGGTGGACGAAACCTTCAAGCAGAACGGCATGAGCACGGCTTCGGACATCCACGGCGTGGCACCGGCCAAGCTGAAGGAAATCTTCGGCGCCGACGCCGCGCTGTACGTGACGGTGAGCAAGTACGGCACCAGCTACAGCGTGATCAGCAGCGACACCATCGTGTCCGCCAGCGCCAAGATGGTGGACCTGAAGACCGGCGCGGTGTTGTGGACCGGCTTCGCCTCCGCTTCCAACAACGAGGGCAACAACAATAACTCCGGCGGCCTGGTCGGCATCCTGGTGACCGCGGCCCTGAAGCAGATCATCAATACCGCCACCGACGCCAGCCACGATGTGGCCGGCATCACCAGTCAGCGCCTGCTCAGCACCGGCCACGACGGCGGCCTGTTGTACGGGCCCTATTCTCCGAAGTACGGCACCGACTGATAGTCGTTTCTCCGAGACAGCAGCAAGCCCGGCAGCGCCGGGCTTTTTTTATGGGCGCGAGTTTATCTTCAGTTGAAATGATAATGGCATCTTAATTTAATGGATTTCGGGTAATATGCGTTCGCCATATCAGCGGCTGCATTCCGCCGGCCGCGGCCCATCACAATCAGAAGAGAAACCGTCATGAAGAAACTCACGCTTGCCATGCTGCTGTCCGCCTGCGCGCTGCCCAGCACCCAGGCGCTGGCCTGGGGCCAGGAAGGCCACCGCGTCACCGGCTACATCGCCCAACAACTGCTCAGCCCGCAGGCCAAGGCCGTGGTCAATCAATTGATCCCCAATGCCGATTTCGCCCAGCTGGCGCTGTACATGGACCAGCACAAGCAGGATCTGAAGCAGCAACTGCCGGGCTCGGATAAATGGCATTACAACGATGAGCCGGTGTGCAACGGCGTGGAGGAGGACGACTGCCCCAATGGCAATTGCGCGTCCAATCAGATCGAGCGTTACAGCAAGGTGCTGGCCGACAAGAGCGCCGGCAAGGCCGCTCGCGCCCAGGCGCTGACCTTCCTGATCCACATGATCGGCGACATCCACCAGCCGCTGCACGCGGCGGACAACCATGACCGCGGCGGCAACGACGTCCGCGTGCGCCTGGCCGGCAGCAGCAAGGTCAGCAATCTGCATTCGGTATGGGACACCGCGCTGGTGCAGCAGGCCTTGAACGGCGCCAATGAGCAGAGCTGGGCGGCGCAGGACCTCAAGTACTACGCGCGCAACATTCCGGGCTGGCAGAGCGGCAAGGCGATGGACTGGATCAATGAATCCAATCAGTACGCGCGCAGCGAGGTTTACGGCCCGCTGTCCAATTTCAGCTGCGGCCAAGCGCCCAGCGATGTGGCCTATCTGGACCGTACCTACCAGACCGCCGGCGCGCAGCTGATCAAGCAGCAGCTGGCCAAGGCCGGCGCGCGCATCGCCATGGTGATCAACCAGGCGCTGCAGTAAAACGGCGCGCCCGCGCTAGAATGGCGGCTCCGTCGTCACCGGAGCCGCCATGTCCATCCACGAGCTCAGCCTCAAGGGTTTCCGTTCCATCCGCCAACTGCGGCTGGCGCTGGAGCCGCTCAATGTCGTCGTCGGGCCCAATGGCTGCGGCAAATCCAATCTCTACAAAGCGGTGCGCCTGCTGCACGAGGCCGCCTGCGGCCGCCTGTCCGCGGCATTGGCGGAAGAGGGCGGCATCCAGAAGGCGATGTGGGCCGGCGGCTTGCGCCGCGGCGACCGCAAGGGCGAGCCCAAGCGCATGGTGCTGGCGGCGCGGCTGGCCGATTACGACTACGAATTGCAACTGGGCTATCCCGAGCCCAGCCGCAGCCTGTTCTCGCTGGACCCATTGGTGAAGGAGGAGACGCTATGGCTGGCCGGCCAGGGCCGCCGCCCTTCGGCCCAGGTGCTGGAGCGGCGCAATCAGAGCGCCTTTCTCACCAGCGTGGACGGAGTCAGGACCACCTATCCCTTGGGCCTGCAGGCCGAGGAGTCGGTGTTCGGCCAATTGGCCGAGCCGCATCTCTATCCCGAGGTGTCGCAAGTGCGCGAGACGCTGCGGCGCTGGCGCTTCTATCACGAATTCGCGGTCTGGCCCGGCTCGCCGCCGCGCGCGCCGCAAGTGGGCATCCGCTCGCCGGTGCTGGCGCACGACGGCGGCAACCTGGCGGCGGCCTTCCAGACCATTGTGGAGATCGGCGACGTCGAACTGCTGCGCAGCGTGCTGGCCGACGCGTTTCCGGACAGCTGCTTCCAGGTGGAGGCGCTGCATGGCCGTTTCCAGATATTGATGCAGCGCGACGGCATCCTGCGGCCGCTGGAGGCGGCCGAATTGTCCGATGGCACCTTGCGTTTCCTGTGCCTGGCGGTGGCCTTGCTCAGCCCGCGCCCGCCAGCCTTCATGGCCTTGAACGAGCCGGAAAACAGCCTGCATCCGGACCTGTTGCCGGCGCTGGCGCGGCTGATTGCCGAGGCTGGCCGCCACAGCCAGCTATGGGTGACCAGCCATTCGCCGCGCTTGGCGGAGTTGATCGCGCGCCACCGGCCGCTGCGCCGTTTCATGCTGACGCAGCGCGATGGCGAGACGGTGCTGGCGGATGAGGATTGAGCCGGGGCCGCTTGGTCGGTTTGGCATTTGCGGAAATTGAAAACGGATGGATGCGGGGCGGATTATTTGCATGTAGAATTCCCGCCGCCATACCATTTGAATATAAGAAAGAACTTTCCGTGAAGAAATTATTCGCCGCTGCTTCTCTGCTGGCGCTGCTGTCCGGCTGCGCTTCCACTCCGCTGGCCACGCCCGAGGCGGACGCCCAGGCCAAGCAGTTCAACGCCCAGCCCAATAAGGCCCGTGTTTACATCTATCGCAACGAGGCGATGGGCGCCGCAGTGAAAATGAACGTGCTGGCCGACAACAAGGCTCTGGGCGATACCGTGTCCAAGACCTATATCATGGCAGATCTGGAGCCGGGTTCGCACACGTTGGTGGGCAAGGCCGAGAACGATTCCAGCCTGACCATGGACATGGTGGCCGGCAAGATCTACTACGTTTGGCAGGAAGTAAAGATGGGCGTGATGTACGCTCGCAACAAGCTGCAGAGCGTGGACGAGGCCGAAGGCCAGGCAGGGGTGAAGGAGTCCCAGCTAGTGCAGTCGCCGCAATAATAGATGGCTTGAACGCGCTTGAGTCAGCCGCGTTCCGTAAAAAAAGCCCAAGCGTTTTTTAGCTTGGGCTTTTTCCATGGTGCAGACCGCCTGCTCAGACCGGCTGCAGAAACAGCGCCTGCTCCGCCGCGCGGCGGCGGGTGAGGCCGGGCAGGACTTTGCCGCCGGCCTTGTTCCAGCGCGGAAACTGGGCGGCGGCACCGGCGTAGTCGCGCTGATTGAGCAGGCGCAGCAGGGTGGAGTTCTGCAGCGAACCCAGGCCCAGGTTGTAGCTGAAGCTGACCAGCGCATCGAACTGGTTCTGGTTCAGCGGCACCTGGGCCAGCCGGGTGACGCCGGTTTCGAAGCGGTTCAAATCGCGCGCCAGCAGCGCGTCGGCCTGAGCCTGGGTGATGACCAGGCCCGGCGTCACGTCCGGACCGGTGTGGCCGTAGCCTATGGTCCAGACGCCCACCGCGTCCTGGTAGGCCTTGAGGCGCAGGCCTTCGAATTGCTGGATCAGTTTGATGCCGTTGGCGCTGATATTCATGTCGGGCTCCTGTGGAAAGGGCCCCCGGCGGACGCGGAGAGACGCTCGAAAGAATCTGAGGCGGGAGGAGAAGCGGGCGGGGGCGGGACCGGCCGCGCGGGGCGGTCCGGGTGCGTCGTCCCCATTATGCTCAGGGCCCGGAAGCGGGCCGAGGCGACGGGTGTCAGTGGCGGGAAGGGGGACCGACTGGGGCTCCACCCACCCTAGGAGCGGTCGCTCGGCATGGGCAGGCTGGGTGGAGCGCAGCGGACTGTTAAGCGGTTTTTAGTACACAAAGCGCTCGCGCAGGTCTTCCAGGTTCAGTTCTCTCAGAATCGCCTCCTGGCGTTCGCGCGCGCTGTTTTTGCGCTGGCCGGTGTACTTGGCGATGATCAGCTCGTTCTTCATCGAGTGTTCCCAGCCCACCAGCTCGGTGACGGTGAGCTGATAGCCGCGCGCTTCCAGTTGCAGGCAGCGCAGCACATTGGTCAGATGGCTGCCGAACTCGCGGGTGTGGATGGGGTGGCGCCACATCTCGGACAGCGGAGTCAGGCCGAAGCTCTGGTTTTTCTTCTGGCGCAGCACGCCGGCCACTTCCGCCTGGCAGCAGGGCACCAGCACGATGTAGCGCGCGCTCTTGGCCAGCGCGAAGCGGATGGCGTCGTCGGTGGCGGTGTTGCAGGCGTGCAGCGCGGTGATGATGTCCACCTGCTCCGGCAATTGCTCCGAGGTGATCGACTGTTCCACGCTCAGGTTCAAGAAGCCCATGCGTTCGAAGCCGAGGCGGGCGGCCAGCTCTTGCGAGCGGCTGACCAGTTCCGGCCGGGTTTCGATGCCGTAGACGCTGCCGGCGGCCTTGTCCTTCAGGAACAGGTCGTAAAGGATGAAGCCCAGATAGGATTTGCCGGCGCCGTGGTCGGCCAGGCTCATCTCGCCTTTTTCCGCCAGCACGTCGGCCATCAGCGGCTCGATGAACTGGTACAGGTGGTAAACCTGTTTCAGCTTGCGGCGGGTGTCCTGGTTGATCTTGCCGTCGCGGGTCAGGATGTGCAGCTCTTTGAGCAGTTCCAGCGATTGCTGTGGTTTGATCTCGGGAATCAGGCTCATGGCGGCCTCCTGCGAAAAACGAATCGCCGGATTTTAGTCCAATTCGCGCCGGCGTGCTTGGGCGCTGGTTTCAATGCTCCTGTCTAACTGGCCGGCTGCGCGCTGATCCGCTCTAGCCAGCGCAGCATGTCCTGCTCCACTTCCACGCGGTTGGTTTCGTTCAGCATTTCGTGGCGGCCGCCGGGGTAGACCGTGGTCTGCACATCGAGCAGGCCGGCCTCGCGGTAGCGGATTTCCAGCTGGCCCAGGCCCAGCTTGCCCAGGCTGACCGGGTCGCGGCTGCCGGCCAGCAGCCAGACCGGACAGCGGCGCGGCAGGCTGTCGCCGCTCGCCTCGCCGCGCTCCATGGCGATGATGCCGCCGAACAAATCTATCCACAGGCCGGGGCAGGGGTCGAAGCCGCATAGCGGGTCCGCCAGGTATTTGTCCACTTCCGCCGGGTCGCGGCTCAGCCAGTCCATGCCGGTGCGGGCGGGTAGGAAGCCCAGGTTGAAGCTGCCGAAAATCAGCCGCGCCAGCAGCCGGCTGGGACGCTCCGGGCTGCCGCAGCGGGCCACCAGCCGCGCCAGGCCGCGCAGCAGCCAGGCCAGCGGCCGCTGGCGGTAGCCGGTGGCGGACAGGACCAGGCCGGACAGCGCCGCGCCGTGGCGCAGGAAATAGGAGCGGGCGATGAAGGAGCCCATGCTGTGGCCGAACAGCGTCACCGGCAGGCCGGGGTGGGATTCGGCGGCGTGGCGGCGCAGGGTGTCCACGTCGGCCACCACCTTGTCCCAGCCGCCGTCGGCGGCGAAATGGCCGCGCAGCCGCGGCGCGGCGCCGTGGCCGCGGTGGTCGTGGGCATAGACGGCGTAGCCGGCGCCGGTCAGCGTTTGGGCGAAGCGGTGGTAGCGCACCGCGTATTCGCTCATGCCGTGGGAGATCAGCACCACGGCGCGCGGCGCGCCGTCCGGCAACCAGCGGGCGGCGTGCAGGATTTCCCCGTCGTCGGCGTTCAGATGGAAGGTTTGCATGGTGTTGAGCCCTTTTATGGCCTGTTTTGACTGCGCCGCGGCATCAGGGTTGCGGCGAAGCGGCGGCTTCACAGCAGAACATGGCGCAAGGATGCTGGCAAGCGCTATCCAAATGTCCTGGCGCTGGTGCCGTCAGCGGGATGGGGAGCCTGGGTCGGCACGCTGCCGGACCCACCGCGCTTGACCAGACCCGGTGAGGTGGGCACCATGAGCCGCATGCCGTTTCATACAGCGCGGCATCAGGAATGGAAGCCTGAATAGAATCGGGGGATATCATCCCAATGCCACGCTATAGCTACGCCTATCAGGGCAGGTTATGGCAGGGAGGCCTTTGGCCTGCTGGCTCCGATTCGCCTGCCTTCCAACCCTGTCATATGCCTGCCCATCGTGATTGGAAGCGGGATGGCAGGCTCATTTTGGATCGGAGCCCGTCATGCCACTATTGTCAGTTCTGTCCCTGCTTTCCAAACCGCCTCCGTCCAAGGAGGCCGCTGAATCCTCAGCCGCCAGCCCGGCTGTCAGCCGTCTGATCAAGACCGTCAAACATCTGCAAGACCAACGTTCGGAAAATGCCGCGCTTGCCGCCATTGATCCGGCTTTGCTTCATTTAGCCCGCTGCTGCCAGCATTACGACGATATCGCCGAAGAGCTGCGCCAATGCCATGAGGCCTTGGGCGCGCTGCTGTTGATGCTGCGTCACACCGAAAACGCGCAAGTGCGCGGCAAGGCGTTGTGGGCTTTGCTGGAGCCTTTGCAGCAGCGTTTGCAGGGGGCAACGGAACATCTGGAGACGGTGACGTCCTGAATCCGTGCGGCCGGATAGCGCGCGCTCAGGCCAGCATGTGTTCCGGGTCGAAGTCCGGATTCAGCCGCGCGCTCAGCACATGGTCGCGCCAGCCGCCGTTCAGATAGAGGTAGTTCTTGGCGTGGCCTTCAATCTCGAAGCCCAGGCGCTTGAGCAGGCCGGCGCTGCGCAGATTGTGCGGCTGGTAGTTGGCCTGGACCCGGTGCAGCCTGAGGGTGTCGAAGGCGCAGCGTATCACCGCTTCCAGCGCTTCGCGCATCAGGCCCTGGCCCTGGCAGTGCTGGTCCAGCCCATAGCCCAGGTGGCAGGACTGAAAGGCGCCGCGGCTGATATTGCTGAGGCCGATGCTGCCGATCACCCGTTCCGGCTCGGCGTGCAGTGCCAGCAGGAAGCGGCCGCCGCGGCCTTCTTCCCAGTCGCGCGCGCGTTGGCGCAGCTGCATGGTCCAGTACAGCTCGGTGAAGAACATGTCGCCGGGCTTGGGGTCCCAGGGTTCGAAGTGCTGGCGGTTACGGACGTGGAAATCCAGCATCGCGCGCGCCTGCGCCGGCTGGGCCGGCAACAGCAGCAGGCGCGGCGTGCTGAGAGTGGGTTGGGCGATGGGCATGCGGATCAGGTGTTGGCGGGAAAGGCGATCTCGGCCGCCGCGCGCGTCAGGATGGGCACGCCGAAGCTGCCCAGCTTGGGTAGGGTGGCGTTTTCATGGGCGCGAATCTGGGCGGCGCTGGCGTGGTCCTTGTCGTGGGTGGTGTGCGCGTCGCTGGCCAGGATGATGGCGTAGCCGTGGGCGGCCGCGCTGCGGGTGGTGGTGTCGATGCAGAATTCGCTGGCGTAGCCGGCGATGACCAGTTGGCCGACGCCCCATTGTTGCAGTTGCTGATGCAGGCCGGTGCGCAGGAAGGAGTCCGGCGCGGTCTTGCGCAGGTAGTGGTCGTCCGGCTGGGCGTCCAGGCCGCGGGCCAATTGCCATTCCGCCGAGCCGTGGGTCAGCGGCGCGCTGGCGCGTTCGTGTTGAACCCACACCACCGGCGTTCCGGCCGCGCGCGCGGCGGCGGCCAGTTGATTGAGGCGGGCGATGACGGCGTCGGCCTGGTCGGCGCGGGGTTCGTGGTCGAACATGCCGCTTTGCACGTCGATGATCAGCAGGGCGGTTTTCATCGGGGTTTCCTGTCGCGGGATTGAGTCGCCAATGTCATATGAAACGCGGCAAAAAGCAAGCCCCGCCGGGGCGGGGCTTGGAGCTTGTTCAAAGTCTAGCGAGCTAGAGCGAGACAAGGCGACAACAGCTGAAGAAGCGGAATGTACATGTGGTACATGAGCATTCTGAAGCTGTACTCACCGCGCTACGTGTCACGACGCGCAGCAGACTTTCAACAGGCGCTTAGAACGTGTTTACGATCTCGCGAGCTAAGGCGAGACAAGGCGAAAACCGCTGAAGAAGCGGAATGTACAAGTAGTACATGAGCATTCTGAAGCGGTTTTCAACGCCGTATCGCCGACGCGTAGCAGATCGTAAGCAGGTTCTCAGGCGGTCAGCCTGTCCAGCGCTTCCCTATACTTGGCCGCGGTCTTCTCGCGCACCTCCAGCGGCACCGTCGGTGCCGGCGCCTGCTTGTTCCAGCCGGAGGCTTCCAGCCAGTCGCGCACGAACTGCTTGTCGAAGGACGGCGGGTTGCCGCCCGGCGCGTAGCTGTCCGCCGGCCAGAAGCGGCTGGAGTCCGGGGTCAGCGCCTCGTCCATCAGCGTCAGTACGCCGTTTTCGTCCAGGCCGAACTCGAACTTGGTGTCGCAGATGATGATGCCGCGGCTGGCGGCGAATTCGGCGGCGGCGCGGTAGAGCTTGATCGCGGTGTCGCGCACCTGGGCGGCCAGTTCGGCGCCGACGATTTCTTCGCAGCGCTGGTAGCTGATGTTTTCGTCGTGGTCGCCCACCGCCGCCTTGGTGGACGGGGTGAAGATGGGTTCGGGCAGCTTGTCGGCCTCGCGCAGGCCGGCCGGCAGCGCCAGGCCGCAGACGGTGCCGCTCTGGCGGTATTCCTTCCAGCCGGAGCCGGCCAGGTAGCCGCGTACCACGGCTTCGATCGGCACCGGTTTCAGGCGCTTGGCCACCACGGCGCGGCCGGTCACTTGCGGCAGGTCGGCGGCGGAGACCACGTCTTCCGGCGCGTCGCCGGTCAGGTGGCAGGGCACCAGCTCTTTGAGCTTGTCGAACCAGAAGTTGGAGATGGCGGTGAGGATCTGGCCCTTGCCGGGGATGGGGTCGTCCAGGATCACGTCGAAGGCGGACAGCCGGTCGGTGGCGATCATCAGCATGCGCTGGTCGTCGATCTCGTACAGGTCGCGGACCTTGCCGGAGTAGATTTTCTTCAAGCTGGTCAGTTGGGTGGTGTTGAGTCCGGTCATCGGAAATCCTCGGTGGAGCGGGCAATGTGTTTCAAGGCTTCGCGCCGGCTGAGCCCGGATAGCGGCGTGGCCGCGACAAAGGCGCGCACGGCGTCGGCGTCGGTGTAAGCGTATTCGCGCAAGGCCCAGCCTATGGCCTTGCGAATGAAGAATTCGGCGTCGCCGGCATTGGCGGCGCAGTAGCGGAACAGGCGTTCGGCGTCGGTATCGGTTTTCCAGTACAGCTGGTGCAGGATGGCGACGCGGCGCAGCCAGAAGTCGGCGTCGCCGCTGAGCGCGTCCATATCGTGTTGCAAGTCCCGGTGTTGGCGTACCAGTGTGCCGACCACCCAGGCGGCCAAGCCGTCCACGCAGTCCCACCAGGGCTTGGCGGCGGCCAGCGTCAGCAGCCGCGGCAGGCTGGCGGCGGGCAGTGTCTCGGCGCGCGCGCTCAGCAGGTCCACCGCCGCGTATTGGAATTCGCGTTCCGGTTGCCGCCACAGTTGTTCGGCCAGGTCCAGGCAGTATTCCGCGGTTTGGGTCTTCAGCGCGCGGATCCAGGGCGTGGACACCTTGCGGCGCGCCGGCGTGGGCACGCCGAGAAAGTCGAACTGTTCGCGCATATAGGCGCGCATCGGCGCGGCCTGTTCCGGGACGGCGACGGCGCTCAGTCCGGCGCGCAGCGCGGCGATGTCGGCGTTCATGCGGACGCCTCGTCGAAGAAGCGCATGCCGGCGTAAGGCCGGGCGCGGCAGGCGGCCAGCCGCGAGGCCAGGCTGCCGACGTGCAGCTCGAGCTGATGGCCGTCCGGGTCCAGGAAGTAGAGCGAGTCGCCTTCGCTGCGGTTGTCCCGCCATTGGCGGACGCCGGCGGCGGCCAGGCGTTCGCGCCAGGCCGGGAAGTCGGCGGCGTCCACGCCGAAGGCGTAATGGGTGTAGCCGGGGGCTGGCGCGGCGGCCGGGTCCAAGGACAGGCACAGCCACAGGCCGTCCAGGCTCAGATAGCCGCCGCCGTCCCAGCGCGCGTGGGGCTGGCAGCCCAGGGTGAGGGTGTAGAAGTCCCAGGCGCGCTCCAGATCGCGCACCGCCAGGGTCAGGTGATTCAGTCCGTTCAGCTTCATGGCGAAAAAATGGCGAAGCCGGAAAGCTTCGCCATGTGCTTACAAGGTATCCTTCAAGGCCCGGGCCTGATCCAAGGCTTCGTCGGCCGTGGCCGCCATCACATTGAAGTGGCCCATCTTGCGGCCGGGGCGCGCGCTTTTCTTGCCGTACAGATGCAGTTGGGCGTTGGGCGCTTCCGCCAGCACGTCCCAATTGGGCTGGGCGCCGTTGTCCTTCCACACATCGCCCAGCAGATTGACCATCACCACCGGGCTGAGCAGGTCGGTGCGGCCCGGCAGCAGGCCGCACATCGCGCGCACCTGTTGCTGGAACTGGTCGGTCAGACAGGCGGTGAGCGTGTAATGGCCGGAGTTGTGCGGCCGCGGCGCGATTTCGTTGACCACCAGGCTGTCGTCGGCCAGCACGAAGAATTCCACCGCCAGCACGCCAACGTAGTCCAGCGCCTCGGCCAGCCGCAGCGCCATCGCTTGCGCTTCGGCCGCCAGCGCCGGCTTGATGCGCGCCGGCACGATGGATTCGTCCAGGATGCCGTCGGCGTGGAGGTTCTCGGCCACCGGGAACACCGCGCTCTGGGTGGCGCTGACCCGGGTGACGATGGCGGACACTTCCAGTTGCAGGTCCAGCATCTTTTCCAGCACGCAGGGCTGGCCGCCCAGGTTGGCGTAGGCGGCGCGCGCTTCGGCGGCGGTGCTCACCCGCGCCTGGCCTTTGCCGTCGTAGCCCAGGCGCGCGGTTTTCAGGATGCCGGGCAGATAGGGCGCGAGTTCGACCTGGATGTCTTCCACGCTCTGGATGGCCAGATAGGGCGCGGTGGGCAGGCCGGCCTTGGCGATCCAGGCCTTTTCCACGATGCGGTCCTGGGCGATGGCGACGCAGTCGCCGGACGGGGACACGCGGGTGGTCTTGGCCAGCAGGCGCATCGCGTCGGCGTTGACGTTCTCGAATTCAGTGGTGACGGCGGCGCAGCTCTTGGCCAGGTCTTCCAGCGCGGCCGGATCGTTGAACGGCGCGCACAGGTGGCGGTCGGCGAACTCGGCCGCCGGCGCGGCTTCGTCCGGGTCCAGCACGGTGACGCGGTAGCCCATGGTCTTGGCGGCCACGGCGAACATGCGGCCCAGTTGGCCGCCGCCCAGGATGCCCAGCATTGCCGGGGGCAGGATGGCGGCCATTATTCGATCTCCGGCAGGGTCATCGCCAGCACGGTTTCTTCTTGCTTGCGGCGGAAGGCGACCAGTTGTTCCGCCAGTTCCGGGCGGGTGGTGGCCAGCATGGCCACGGCGAACAGCGCGGCGTTGGCGGCGCCGGCCTCGCCGATGGCGAAGGTGGCCACCGGGATGCCCTTGGGCATTTGCACGATGGAGAGCAGCGAATCCTCGCCGCGCAGGTATTTGGACGGCACCGGCACGCCCAGCACCGGCACATGGGTCTTGGCGGCCAGCATGCCCGGTAGGTGGGCGGCGCCGCCGGCGCCGGCGATGATGGCCTTCAGGCCGCGCTCGGCAGCGGTTTCTGCGTATTGGAACAGCAGGTCGGGAGTACGGTGGGCGGAGACGACGCGGGTTTCACAGACGATGCCGAAGTCCTTGAGCACGCGGGCGGCGTTCTGCATGACTTCCCAATCGCTGTTGCTACCCATCACGATGCCGACTTCAATCATGGCGGAGAAGCTCGCTGGTTGAGGCTAAAGCCGGGATTTTACCCGATTGGGGCCTGCTGCCGTTATGGTTTTTTATTTTGACATCAAGGTACTTAGGGCATATCACATCAGCCGCGGATAAGTGAACAGAATCAGGTGCACAGCGTTGAAGGCGACATGGGCCAGCGTCGCCCACAAGACCTGGCGGGTGGCGGCGTAGACCAGGCCGTAACCCAGGCCGGCCAGGGTGGCGAGACCCACCCAGACCCAGCCGCCGGCGACGTGGACCAGGCCGAAGGCCACCGCGGCCGCCATCAGGGCGGGAAAGGGTTCGGTGCGCAGTTCCAGCCAGCGTTGCAGGCCGGCGCGGAAGAAGGCTTCCTCGGCCAGCGAGACCAGGAAGAAGTTGGCGAACAGCCAGGGCAGCAGCCAATGCGGCCACTTTGGCGCCCAGGCGATGACGCCGGCCACGCTGGCCAGGCCCAGCACGACCAGCAACAGCAGCGCGCCGACGCCGGCGGCGGCCACGCCCCAGCGCCGCTGCGGCTGCGGGCTGGCGGCCAGTACCATCAGCAGCAGCCAGCCGGCGGCGCCCTTGTCATAGCTCCAGTACAGCCGGTAGGGCGCGCTGTCCGGCGTGCTCAGCCCTTGCCACAGCAGCGGGTTGTTGAAGCCGGGCAGCGCGTGCAGCGCCAGCGCCAGCAGCAGCGCGATCCAGACCAGCCACAGTTCCGGCCGCCGATAGTGGCGCGCGGCCAGGCTGACGCCGAGGGCGGCGGCGAGCGCGACCGCGCCCAAGGGCTGCACCAGGCCGCTGGCGACGGCGACGCCGACGCTGGACAGCGCGGCCAGCCGCGAAGGCCAGCTCAGGCGCAGGCTTTCCGCCAGCAGCGCCAGCGCCAGCAGGGCGAAGGCGGCCAGGGTGAGGGTGTCGGGCAGGGGCATGGCGGGCTCGCGGGGGATAGGGGGAAAGGCAATGATACTGAAGCGGGGCGGCGACAAAAAGGCCGCCGGGTGTCCGGCCAGGGCCGGACACGCGACGGCAGAGCGCTCCCGTGCGCAGAGAAAGAGAGTTTTAGTTAGCCTTGGCCGCGCGCACCGCGGCGGCGGCGTCGGTGATGCCGGCGGAGCAACCTTCGCAATCCGCCGCCGGCTGGCGCGCGGTCTTGATCAGCAGATTGCGCACCGCTTTCCAGTTGAGGCCGGGGTTGGCGGACAGCATCAGCGCCACCAGGCCGGAGACATGAGGCGTGGCCATGGAGGTGCCCTGGAAGGCGGCGTAGCTATCCGCGCCCGGCACGGTAGCGCCGCTGTTCAGCGTGGAGTAGATGCCGGGATCGCCGCTGTTGAGGTCGCCGCCCGGCGCGGTGACGGTGGTCATCGCGCCGTAGTTGGAGTAGGAGGCGATGCCGCCGGATTTGCCGTTGGCGGCGACGGTGATCACGCCGGGGCAGCTGGCCGGGTTGGTGTTGCGCGCGTTCTTCATCGCGTTGCCGGCGGCCACCACCACCACGCCGTTGCGGGCGTTGACCTGCTGGATGGCGTCGCGGTAGGTGCGGCTGCACGGCTGGGCGCCGCCCAGCGACATGCTCAGCACCCGCGCCACATTGGCGTTGACCGGCGCGCCGGGCACGGTGGCGCCCACCGCCCACAACATGGCGTCGGCAATGTCCGAGCTGGCGCCGCCGCACTGGCCCAGCACCCGCAGCGGCAGCAGCTTGGACTTGGGCGCCACGCCGGTCAGGCCGTTGCCGTCGCCGGCGGCCGCGGCGATGGTGCCGGCCACGTGAGTGCCGTGCCAGCTGCTATTGCCGGCGCGGCACAGGCTGCCGTCGCTGTAATCGCCCTGGTCCAGGCCGTTGTTGGTGCGCGCGCTTTGCACCGGCTGGCCGTTGCTGTCCAGGAGAGGGCTGCCGTCGGCGTTGGTCTGCGCCACCGCCGGCAGGCGCGCGCGCTTGGCGTCGGAGATGAAGTTGTAGCCCGGCTCCAGCAGATTGGGCTTGATGTCGGCGTGCGGGCGGTAGCCGGTATCCAGCACCGCCACGATGACGCCGGCGCCCTGCGACAGGTCCCAGGCCGCCGGCAGGTTCATCGCGCCCGGTTCGGCGGCGCTGGCCTGCATATCCCATTGCTTGGCCGCGTACAGCGGGCTGCTGGGCAGGTAGTTGGGGCTCATGATGAAGTCCGGCTCGGCGTATTCCACCGCCGGGTCCTGCTGGATCTTGCGCGCCAGCGTTTGCGCCTCGGCCACGCTCAGCGCCTTGCCGCTTTGATAGACATAGGCGCCGGTGCCCATCTGGTGATGGAACTGCAGCGGGCTGCCGCTCAGTTGTTGCACGCGCTGGGTGCGGGCGGCGAAGTCGGCCGGGCGGCTGGACGGGGCGCGGCCGCCGTTGGCGATGCGCGCCTGGGTCAGTTGCACCTGAGAGACGCTGTGGTATTTGACGATGATGCCGGTGATGCCGGCGGCGGAGGGCGCCGCGGCGGCGATGTCGGCGCCGGCGCCGGCCAGCAGCGCGGCGATCAGCAGGGACAGCGAGGTTTTGCGGTTCATGTTCTGTTGCTCCAATGCGGCAATGTCTTAGTTCTTGACGTAGGGGATGGCGGCGAGACCCGCCGGGGCGCTGCCGCCGGCGGACGGGCTGCCCCAGGCGACGAACTTGCCGTCCTTGGCCACGGCGAGGAAGCCGCCGAGCGGGGTGCTGTAGATGGCGCGGATGTTCACCAGGCGCGAGCGGACGGCGGAGCTGTCGCCGCCGTGGGTGGGCGCGCCCCAGGTGACCACGCTGCCGTCGGCCTTCAGCGCGGCGAAGGCGTAGTCGTTGGCGAACACGGCCACCACATCGCGCAGGCGGTGGCGCACCGCGCTGCTGTCGCCGCCGCGCAGTTCATCGCCCCAGGTGACCACGCTGCCATCTTGGCGCAGCGCGGCGAAGGCCAGTTCGGTGGCGGCGATGGAGCTCACGCGGTTGAGCTGGTGTTGCACGCCGCTGGCGTCGTTGCGGGCGCCGTCGCCCCAGGTGACCACGCTGCCGTCCTTGCGCAAGGCGGCGAAGGCGGTCTTGCTGGCGTAGAGCTTGCGGACGCCGGTCAGATTGGCGGCCACCGGGCTGGTGTCGGCGCCGCGGTCGAAGTAGGCGCTGCCTATGGTGGCGACGCTGCCGTCCTGCTTCAGCGCGGCGAAGACGTTGAGGTTGGTCTGCACCGTGCTGACGCCGGCCGGCATCGGTTCGCTGCCGTCGTAGTAGTCGCTGGTCTGGCCATCCCAGTTCAGGCCCCACACCACCACGCTGCCGTCTTTCTTCAGCGCGGCGAAGTTGTAGTCGGTGGCGGCGATGCTGGCCACATTATTGAGCTTGGCCGCCAGCGGCGAGGCGTCGCCGCCGGAATTGGGGTCGCCGAAGGCGAGCACGCTGCCGTCCTTCTTCAGCAGCGCCACCGCGCCCAGATTGTGGCTGACGCTGGCGACATCCTTAAACGCGGCCAGGCGCGCGGCGTCGAAGTAGGAGGAGATGGACTTGGAACCGCCGTTGCCGTCGAAGGTGGTTTCGATATTGCCCCAGCTGCTGGCGCTGCCGTCGCTGTTGAGCGCGACGAAGCCGCGCTTGGTGGGCCACAGCTTGGCGACCTTGCCCAGCGGCGCCACCGGCGAGGTGGCATCGGCGCTGCCTATGCCCACCGGGCCGGCGAAGCTGGCGCCGGAGCCGGCGCGGCCCCAGCCGATGACGGTGCCGTCGGCTTGCAGCGCGGCCATCGCGCGTTCATTGCCGGCCACCGCCACCACGTTTTGCGGTTGGGCGGGCAGGGCCGAGGTATCGCCGCCCAGGCGGCGGCTGCCCCAGACCGCCAGCGTGCGGTCCGCCTTGAGCACGGCGAACACCGACGGCGCGCTGAACACGTTCTGCGGCACCAGGGTCTGGCTGGCGCTGACCCAGCCGCAGCTGACCGAGGCGGTCAGCGGCTGATCCGGCGCGCTGTCATCGGTGCTGAAACCGCGGACGCCATTGCTCCACAGCACTCGGGCTTCGCCCAGGCACAGGCCGCTGGGCACCGCGGTCAGCACGCCGCCGCGGTTGCCGAAGATATCCACCGCCAGGCGGCCGCTGCCGCCATGGTGGCTGGAACCGTCGCCGGGCTGGCTGCCGCTACCGTCGTCTTCGCAGCCGGACAGGCCGCCAATCAGCCCGATACTGATTGCCATCACGCCTAGCCGGAACCAGCGGGTTCCGGCATGTTGTGTGTTTCTCATCACAGATAACTCCTTGATAGACATTATTTATTTATGTTTTTCGCCGAGCGGTATAACCCGGACGGAATATATTGTCATGCAATAAGCATGTTTTGAAGAAAAAACACATGTGGAAGGCGATGCGGCGCGCGATGGAAATCAGGGATGACGACGTAGTATTGCGCCGTTTTGGTGCATGAGAGCGCCAACTATATGGTTATAATTATTTGTGTTTAAATTTTATACTTGAAAATCAGCGGCTTGGGCAGGGCGGGAAATGGCGGGGACGATAAAGCCGGCCACACGGGCCGGCGTCAAAATGGGGCATGGCGGCCGGAGGGAGACCGGCCGGAGTGTTACATTTTTGCCAGTTGCTGGCGGGCTTTCTGCGCGGAGTCGCTCTTGGGATAGAGCTTGATCAGGCGTTTATAGGTGGTCTTGGCCTGATCCATCTGCCCCAGGTCGCGCTGGCAGTTGCCGATATTGCGCAGGGCTTCCGGCGCGAAGTGATGATCGGGGAATTGCTCGACGAAGCGGCGGTGGATGTCGATGGCGGCGTCGTATTGGCGCAGCGCGGTATGGGACACGCCCAACCAGTAAGTGGCTTCCGCCACTTGCGGCGCTTGCGGGTTTTGCTCGATGAAGCTGCGCAGCGCGTCGGCGGCCTTGGCGAAATCGCGGGCGCGCAGCAGGTTCAGCGCCTTGTCGTAATCCGGGCTGGTGGCCGCGCCGCCATCCGCGGCAGCCGAGGCGTCGCCGTGCGGAGCCGCAGCCGGCTTGGCGCCGCTGTTCTCCAGATGGCCGAGCCGGCCATCCAGATCGTTGTACAGATCGTTCTGGCGTTTCTGCGTGGTTTGCAGATTGTAGTTCAGCACTTCCACATCGCCGCGCAGCTTGGCCACTTCGGCCTTCATCGCTTCCAGCTGGCTGACCATTTCCAGCAGCTTTTCATTGGAAAGCTTGCTTTCCACTTCATTGAGCCGGGTGGACGCCTGGCGGTTGACTTGGTCCAGCTGGCGGCGGGTTTCTTCCAGATCGCCGGTGGTGGCGCAGCCGGTAAGAAACAGCAGCAGCGCGCTGCAAAGGGTGAGCCGTTTCATGGTTGTCCCGGGATGTCCCGCCGTCCGGCCCGGAGGCGACGACGCGATGATGGGTGGAAAAGTATTCAGCCGGATATCTTAACGGCAAGCGCGTGAAAGCGCATCCGCCCGATGTCCGGCTGTAAACGCCGGCCCAGAGGGCTGGCGTCGTAAAACAGACCCAGTGCTTTTAGTGGCCTTGGTACACGATGTCGGCGCGACGGTTCTCGGCGAAGTCGGCGTCGGTGTTGCCGGTGGCGCGCGGTTTTTCCTTGCCGAAGCTGACCGCTTCCAGCTGGCTTTCCTTGGCGCCCAGCACTTCCATCGCCTTCTTCACGCTCTCGGCGCGGCGCTGGCCCAGCGCCAGGTTGTATTCGCGGCTGCCGCGGGCGTCGGTGTTGCCCTGGATGATGACTTTCTTGTCCGCGTTCTGCTTCAGGTAGGCGGAGTGGGTTTCCACTACCGGCTTGCCGTTGGCGTCGACGGAGGAGGAGTCGAAGGCGAAGTAGACGCTGCGCTTGGCCAGCGGGCTGTTGGGATCGTTCAAGGGATCCACGGACACCTGGTTCTGGTTGCCGCTGCCGGTGTCCACCGGCGCGGTGGTCTGCGGCGTGGTCGGCTGCTGGGTGCCGGCGGTGGTGTCGGCCGGCTTGGTGCTGGCGCAGGCGGCCAGCAGGGTTACGGTGGCGGTGCCGAGGACGAGTTGTTTCCAGTTCATAGCAATAGCTCCAATTAAGGATGATTAAATGGGCCCCAAGCCGGGTCCTGTACATCGCCGTTGATCACGGCCAATTTCACTTTGCTGCCGCCATCGGTGGTGGCGGCGTACAACACGCTCTTGCCGCCGGCGTCGCTGGCGTATAGCACCATGCGGCCGTTGGGGGCGAAGCTCGGGCGTTCGTTATAGCCGCCGTCCGACAGCGCGCGGCTGTCGTTGGTGGCCAGGTCCTGCGCCATCACGCGGAAGTTGCCTCCCTCGCGACGGATGAAACTCAGCGTCTTGCCGTCCGGCGACACCTTGGGCGACACATTGTAGCGGCCTTCCCAGGTGACGCGCTGGGCGTTGCCGCCATCGGCGGACACGCGGTAGATCTGCGGGCCGCCGGCGCGGTCGGACACGAAATACAGGCTGCCGCCGTCCGGGCTCCAGGTGGGCTCGGTGTCGATGCCGCCGTTGTACATCAGCCGGCGCGCGCCGCCGCCGTTGGCGTTGATCACGTAGATCTGCGAATTGCCGCTGGTGGTCAGCACCACCGCCAGCTTGCTGCCGTCCGGGCTCCAGGCCGGGGCGGAGTTGCTGCCCTTGAAGTTGGCCGCGGCGAAACGCTGGCCGGTGGCCAGGCTCTGCACCCAGACCACCGGTTTCTTGCTTTCAAACGACACATAGGCGATGCGTCCGCCATCCGGGCTCCAGCTTGGGGAGATGATGGGCTCCCTGGAGCGCAGAATGGTCTGGGCGCGGCCGCCGTCCACATCGGCCACTTGCAACAGATAGCTGCCGCCGGTTTTCAACACATAGACGATGCGGGTGTTGAAGAAGCCTTTCTGGCCGGTGATCGCCTCGTAAATCATGTCGGCGATCGCGTGCGCCACCTGGCGTGTGCGGTCCGGGGTGACGGTGAATTCGCCGCCGGTCAGCTGTTTCTTCTGCGCGGCGTCCATCAGCCGGAAACTGATCTTCAGTTGGCCGCCGCCGGCCGCTTCCACCTTGCCGATGGCGACGGACTGCGCGCCGGCCGCCTGCCACAGCGGGTAGCGGATGTCGGCGGGCTCGAACGGCACATTGGCCACGCCGGCGGTGTCCACCATGCGGAAGGCGCCGGAAATCGTCAGGTCGTTCTTGATCACCGGGCTCAGGCCGCCCTGGGCATTGGCTTCATCCTTGAACGGCACCACCGCGATGGCGTGGCGGTTGGCGCCGCCGCCGACGATCTCGATGGTCATTTCCGCCTGCGCGCCGCCGGCGGCCAACAGGCCCAGCGTGACGAGCAGCATATTCAACAGAGTTTTGAAGCTGGACATTAGTTCCCTCAAGTCAATCAAGTGGCATGCTAAGCCGCGGTGCGCGGCGGCAAGGCCCGTCCCGGCTCCGCCTGCGCTCCGCGCGCGCCTGGTCATGCGTTTGTCTTATGATTTGGGACGGAATTCCATCTTGAATTGCCGATAGCCGTCGTTGAAGCTGGCGCCGGGCGGCAAGGCCGGGAAGGTCTTGGCCTCCCAGATCGCCCTTTGCACCGCGTCGTCATAAGCCTTGCTGCCGCTGCTTTGCAGCAACTGTACCCGGTTTACCTCCAGAGAGGGCAGCAGCGAGACCTGCAGCACCACTTTGGGATTGCCGGACAAGTCCGGCGGCACTTGCACCAGCGGGGTGATCTTGGCCTTGACCCGGCTGATCCAGCCGGCCTTGGCAACGGAGGAGCCGTTGGCGGCGCCGCCGGCCACGCCATTGGGCGAGCCGGCCTGGTCGCTGCGCGCATTGGCCTTGCCGCTGGTGCGCGGGCTGTCCAGGCTGGCCAGCAGATCGTCGGCTTCCGGGTTGTAGGTCTTGGACGGCTTGGGCTTGGCCTGTGGCTTGGCGGCCGGCGCGGGCGCCGTCTTGGCTTCCGGCTTTTTCTCGGCCGGCTTGTCCGCTTTTTTCGCTTCGGGCTTTTTCACCGGCTCCGGCTTGGGTTCCGGCTTAGGCTCGGGTTTGGGCTCAGGCTTGAATTTGGGCGGCTCCGGCGGTTTCTTGTTGCGGCCCAGGTTGACGTCGGCCGGCGGCTCCGCCACGGCGGGGCGCGGCGGTTCCACCACCGGCGGCGCGGGCTTGGGCTCGGCCACGACGCTGGGCGGGGGCGGCGGCGGCGCGGTGGTCCACAGCTCCAGCGCCACCGGCGCCTGTTCCTGCAAGGTCTGGGAATGGAAACCGCCCCACAGCAGCAGGCCGACCACGGCGACGTGCAGCAGCACCGATACGATCAGCGACCAGGGGCGCGGCGAGGTGGACACTGCGGCCATCATCCCTGCTTCTGCTGCTTGACCGTCAGCGCCACGCGCTTGACGCCGGCCTGGTGGAGCTTGTCGGCGATTTGCACCACTTCGGCGTACTTGAGGTTGGCGTCGGCGGATATCGCCACCGGGCGCTCGGCCGCGCCCAAGGCCTGGATTTGCACCGCAAGGTCGGCGACGGAGGCGACGTCGGTCTTGCGGTCGTTGTCTATCAGTTGAATCTTGCCCTGGGCGTCCACGGTCACTTCCAGCGGACGGGTGTCGATGCTGGTGGCCTGGGACACGCTGGGCACTTCGATCACGCCGGGCGTGAACATCGGCGCGGTCACCATGAAGATGACCAGCAGCACCAGCATCACGTCGATATAAGGCACGACGTTCATCTGGTTCATCTGGCGGCGGGGACGGCGATTGAGCATGGAGCGTCTGTTAGCGTTGGCAAGCGGTCATGATACACCGGGCTCCGGCCGGGTGTCCGGGGTAAGCGGGTCAGACCGCGGCGGATCATGAAAAGTTCATGGCCGCGCCGGCCTGGGGGCGCTTAGAACGTGTTTACGATCTAGCGAGCTAAGGCGAGACAAGGCGAAAACGGGCGAAAACGGGCGAAAAAGCGGAATGTACTCGTGGTACATGAGCACTGAGCTTGGTTTCAACGCCCATTTCTATCCATCCCGCCGACGCGCAGCAGATCGTAAACAGGTTCTTAGGCCAGCCGCGTGCACAGGGTCAGCCCATCCCCCACCGGCAGCACGCACATGCGGATGCGCGGGTCGTGCTTCAGGCGGGCGTTGAATTCATGCATCAGGTGCACGCCGGGCGGGTCCTCCGGCTTGGGCTCCACCACGCGGCCGGACAGGAAGATATTGTCGATGGCGATCACGCCGCCGGGGCGCACCAGCTGCAGGCAGGCCTCGTAATAGTCGCGATAGGCGGGTTTGTCCGCGTCGATGAAGGCCAGGTCGTACTGGCCGGCCTGGCCCGCGTCCAACTGCTGGCGCAGGGTGGCGAGCGCCGGCTGCAATACCAGTTCGATGCGCTCGGCGACGCCGGCGCGCGCCCAGTAGTCGCGGGCGACGGCGGTGAAGGTCTCGCTGACGTCGCAGGCCAGCGTGCGGCCGTCTTCCGGCATCGCCAGCGTCACCGCTAGCGCGCTGTAGCCGGTGAACACGCCGATTTCCAGGTAGCGGCGCGCGCCTATCAGCTGCGCCAGCCAGGCCATGAACTGGCCCTGTTCCGGCGCGATCTGCATCTTGGCCATGCGATGGGTGGCGGTGAATTCGCGCAAGTCGCGCATCACTGGGTGTTCGCTGAGGCTGATGCTCAGCAGGTAGTCGTGCAAGGCGCCGTCAAGCGCCACGGTGCGGCTGGTCATGTGTGCTGCAATCCGATGCGGTGCAATCAGAAACGCCCGCGGCGCGGGCGTCGGGTCAGGCGGGAGCCGGGCTTATTCCGGCTGGTAAACGTAGGGCTTCTGCGGCACGCGGGATTCGTCCCAGCGGCGGCGGTCATCCAGGTTTGGCTGGCGGTCCCACAGCGTCAGGCGCAGTTCGCGGCGCTCGCTGTCCACTTCCGGGTGCTGATCCAGGAAACCGTTGATGAACTTGGTGAAATCGGACTGATACATCACATCGTTCCCTCTATGGCTGATGCCGTGATTTTAAACGATAAATCGCGGCTTCGTCAGCCTGCCTCGCGTTTTTCGCAACACCTTGCCCGTTTCGGGGCGTCATCGATCAAGTCCTGTTTGCAAGCAGGGTCATTTTGGCGCATATTGCAAGTATTGTTTAAAGACATTAAACACAAATTATAAATTGATCTCATTTAATTGTTTAATAAAATTAAACTAAACGGTTTTTAATCATGCTTATTCGCAATGTCGACAGCTTGGTGCAGGCGCGGGCCGAAACCTTGACCTATATGCGCTTGCTGGTGCGCTTGCTGCACCTGGCGCTGGTATTGGCGCCCGGCGGCGTCTGGCTGGCGCAGTCGGGCGCGCCGCTGCACGGCCTGCTGGCGGCAACGCTGTCTTTCGCCGGCGTGCTGACCTTGCTGGCCTTCCAGGCGCTGGGCCTGTACGGCTCCGGCCTGTTCGGCCGGCAATTGCAACTGCGCAGGCAGGCGACGGCATGGTCGCTGACCTTCATCGCGCTGATGCTGGTGGGAGGCCAACTGCCTCTGCTGGCGGCGGCTTCTATCGAGGCGCTGCTGGGCTGGTACGCGTCGACGCTGGCCTTGCTGCTGCTGGCGCGGCTGGCGCTGCATGGCTGGTGCCGGTGGCTGGCGCGCCGCGGCGTCGGCTTGCTGCCGACGGTGATCCTGGGCTGCACCGCCAGCGGCAACCGGCTGGCCGCTTATTTGACCGAGAACGCCGATATTCGCGCCAGGTTGGTCGGCTATGTCGACGACCGCACCGACAGGCAGGCATTTGGCATGGCCGGCCTGCCTTATCTGGGCGATATGCCGCAGCTGGAGCGCATGGTGCGCGCCGGCCAGGCGCAGCTGGTGCTGGTGGCGCTGCCGTGGTCGGCGGTGGAGCGGATGGGCGATCTGGTCAGCCTACTGCGGCGCTTGCCGGTGACGGTGCTGCTGGCGCCGGACATGGCCGGCCTGCAGCACGCGCATCACCGGGTGACCGCGGTGGCTGGGTTGCCGATGTTCAATATCTCGGAGCTGCCGCTCAAGGGCTGGTCGCCGCTGCTCAAGCGCTGCGAGGACGTGTTGCTCGCCGTCGTCGCGCTGGCGCTGGCCGCGCCGCTGATGCTGCTGCTGGCCTTGCTGATCAAGCTGGATTCACCGGGACCGGTGCTGTTCCGGCAAAAGCGCTACGGCTACAACAACCGCCTGATCGAGGTCTACAAATTCCGCTCCATGTACGTGGAGCAGGCCGATGCCGACGCCGAGGCGCAAACCACGCGCAGCGATCCGCGCGTCACCCGCGTCGGCCGCTTCATCCGCAAGACCAGCCTGGACGAGCTGCCGCAGCTGCTGAATGTGCTGGGCGGCAGCATGTCCATGGTCGGCCCGCGGCCGCACGCCACCGCCACCAAGGCCGCCGGCGTGCTGTTCGAGGACGCGGTGAGCGAATACACCGCCCGCCACCGGGTCAAGCCGGGCATCACTGGCTGGGCCCAGGTCAACGGCTACCGCGGCGAAACCGACACCCTGGCCAAGATAGAACGACGGGTGGAATACGACCTGGAGTACATCGAGAACTGGTCGCTGTGGTTCGACTTTTACATCCTGATCCGCACCCTTCCGGCGGTGCTGTCGGCCGACGCGGCTTATTGAGGCAAACATGCAAAATCCCGTTCCCGAACTCATTCCCTGCATCGTCTGCGGCGGCGCCGGCTCGCGGCTGTGGCCGGTGTCGCGCCAGGCCTTTCCCAAGCCCTTCATCCGCTTGGCCGACGACCAGAGCTTGTTGCAAAAGACCTTTCTGCGCGCGGCGAGCCTGCCCGGCGTCCGCCGGGTGCTGATCGTCGCCAATGAGGAAACCCGCTTCCGCACGCTGGACGAATGCCAGGCGGTCAACGCCGGCGGCCTGGCGCTGGAACTGCTGCTGGAGCCGGAAAGGCGCAATACCGCGCCGGCGTTGGCCGCCGCCGCCGCGGACCTGCTGGCGCGCGATCCGGCGGCCGATCCGCTGCTGCTGGCGCTGCCGGCGGACCATCTGATCCGCGACGAAGCCGCCTTCGCCGCCGCGGTTGAGCGGGCCGCGCGCCTGGCCGGCGCCGGCCGCGTCGTCGCCTTCGGCCTTAAGCCCAGCCGCCCGGAAACCGGCTTCGGCTATATCGAAACCGGCGTCGCCATCGGCGCGGATGGCCTGGAAGTGGCGCGCTTCGTGGAAAAGCCGGACCTCGCCGCCGCCGAGCGCTATCTGGCCGATGGCCGCCATCTGTGGAACAGCGGCATGTTCTGCTTCGCCGCCGCCAGCCTGCGCGCGGCGCTGGCCGAGCATGCGCCGCAAGTGTTGGCCGGCGTGGAAGCCAGCCTGGCGGCAAGCCAGGCCGTGGAGGACGGCGGCGTTCGCCAGCGCGAGCTGGACCGCGCCGGCTTTGCCCGCTGTCCGGATATTTCCATCGATTACGCGGTGATGGAGCGCATCGCGACGGCGGCGGTGGTGCCGTGCGAGCTGGGCTGGAGCGATATCGGCGCCTGGGACAGCCTGGCCGCGCAGTTTCCCGCCGACGCCGACGGCAACCGCGTCAGCGGCGAAGCGCTGCTGCAAGGCAGCCGCGATTGCTTCATCCAGAGCCGCGGCAGGCTGATCGCCGCGCTGGGCGTGGACAATCTGGTGGTGGTCGACACCCCGGACGCGCTGCTGGTGGCGGACCGCTCGCGTTGTCAGGAGGTGCGCGAGCTCAGCGGCCGGCTGCGGCGGCAAGGCCACCCCAGCTGGCGAGAACATCTGAGTTCGCAGCGGCCCTGGGGTCATTACACCGTGCTGGCCGACAGCGAGCGCTACAAGATCAAGCGCATCGTGGTGAAGCCGGGCGCGTCCCTGTCCCTGCAGATGCATCACCACCGCAGCGAGCACTGGATCGTGGTCAGCGGCACCGCGCGGGTGACGCATGGCGACACGGAACGGCTGGTGTACACCAATGAATCCACCTTCATCCCGGCCGGGGAAAAACATAGGCTGAGCAATCCCGGCCTGATCGACCTGGTGTTGATCGAAGTGCAGAGCGGCGAATACCTGGGCGAGGACGACATCGTGCGCTTCGCCGACGACTACGGCCGCACGGAGGCGCGGCCGTGAGCCGCACCGCGCTGATTCTGCCGGTGCGCAACGCCGGCCGCCATCTGGACCGGCTGCTGCCGGCGCTGGCGGCGCAAAGCCTGCGCCCGGACGAATGGCTGGTGTTGGACAGCGAGTCCAGCGACGACAGCAAGGCGCGCCTGCTCGCCGCCGGCGCCAGCGTGGTGTCGGTGCGCGCGGCGGACTTCAACCACGGCGGCACCCGCCGCCTGGCCAGCGAGTTGTGCCGCGCCGAGGTGCTGATCTACCTGACCCAGGACGCGATACCGGCGGACCCGGACGCGCTGCGCCGGCTGCGCGACGCGGTGCTGGCGGAAGACGATATCGGCGTCGCCTACGGCCGCCAGCTGCCGCAGCCGGACGCCGGCCTGCTCGGCGCGCACGCGCGCCGCTTCAACTATCCGCCGCTCAGCCGCACCAAGCGGCTGGCCGATGCCGCCGAGCTGGGCATCAAGACCTGTTTCAGTTCCGATTCCTTCGCCGCTTACCGCCACGCGGCGCTCAAGGCCGTCGGCGGTTTTCCCGCCGACGTGATCGGCACCGAGGACGCCCATGTCGCCGGCCGCATGCTGCTGGCCGGCTGGGCGGTGCGCTACGAGGCAGACGCCCGCGTCCATCACTCCCACGACTACGGCCTGCTGGAAGAAATGCGCCGTTATTTCGACATCGGCGTGTTCTACGGCCGCGAGCGCTGGATCGCCGAACACTTCGGCCGCGCCGGCGGCGAAGGGCGGCGCTTCCTGCGCTCGGAACTGGCCGCGGTGCGCGGCGCCGGCCAGCCGTGGCGGCAGCCGGAAGTGCTGCTGCGCAGCGCGCTCAAGCTGACCGGCTACCGGCTGGGCCACGCCGAACGCTGGCTGCCGCCCGCGCTCAAGCGCCGGCTCAGCCTGTTTCCCGGCTATTGGAAATGAATCTGGACCCGCGATGAAGACACACCGCCTCCCTCTATTCAGCTTGCTCGCCCTTTGCGGCGGGCTGGCCGCCTGTTCCACCCCCAGCACCATCGCCTTGCCGGACGGCAAGACCGTGGAGGCGCGGCAGCTGGCGCTGCGCGACATCAGCCAGCTGCCGCCGCCGGTGACGCGGGTGATGAACGGCGACACCCTGCGCATCGTCCGCGACGCGCAATCGCCGGCGGAAAAGGACGAAATGAGCTTGTTCTTCGTGCGTCCGGACGGCAGCTTCGCCTACCCGCACGCCGGCACCGTGCGCGGCGGCGGCCGCACCCCGGAGGAGATAGGCGCGGAGATCACCGAGCGGCTGTCCACGCTGTATCGCCAGCCGCAAGTCACCGTCAACATCGCCATCGCGCCGGGCAACCGCGTCTTCGTCGGCGGCGCGGTGCGCAATCCCTCGGCCTTCGAACTGAGCGCCGCCGCCAGCATCGAGCAGGCGGTGATAGGCGCCGGCGGCGTGCTGCCGTCGGCGGACAGCGAACACGTGGCGCTGCTGCGCATGGACGAGGCCGGCTTGTACCAGATCTATTTCAGCGATCTGGCGCGCATGCTGGACCCGGCCGCCGGACGGCGCGGCGTGATGCTGCAGCGCGGCGACATCGTGTTCGTGCCCAAGTCCGCCATCGGCAAGGCGGTGGAGGGCGTGGACATGTACGTCAACCAGTTGCTGCCGTTCTCCAAGGCGATAGGCATAGGCCTCAACTACGACCTGGGCGGCAAGGGCAGCAACAACGTCAACATTCAGAACAACCCCACCATCAAGGCCGGCAATTAGCGGGCGACCCAGACATGATAGAAATCCGTTCCTTCCGCGACCTGGCCCGCCTGTTTTTCATCTACCGGCGCGAATTCAAATGGGCGTTCGCCGCCACCGTGCTGGTGGCGGTGCTGGGCGCCTTCCTGCTGCCGGCGCGCTACGAATCCGAGGCGCGGCTGCTGGTCAAGCCGGGCCGCGATACCAGCACCCTGCCCATCGAATACGCCGACCGCCAGACGCTGGTGGCGCCCAGCACCCAGCGCGACCCCATCGTCGACGAGGAAAAGCTGCTGACCGGACGCCCCATCATCCATCAAGTGGCCGAATACTATTTGAGCGAGATGCGCGCGCCGCCGCCGCAGGGCGGCTGGCAAACCCTGAAATTCCATTTGAAGCAGGCGGCGTCCGCCGTGCTGGACTGGGCGCGCGACGCGCTGGCGCTGCTTGGGCTGGTGGAGGCACAGACCCCGGCGGAACGGCTGGCGGCCAAGCTGGAGAAACAATTCAGCGTCAGCCACCAGAGCGGCTCGGCGGTGATGGAAATCGCCTTCAGCTGGGACGACCCGGAGGTGGCGCGGCAAGTGCTGGCCAAATGGCTGGCGCTGTACATCGACGAGCGCAGCCGCGCGCTGGGCCGCAAGAGTCTGTATCAGTTCTACGACGCGGAAAGCGGCAAGCTGGCCGCGCAGATCGCCGGCTACAAGGAGCGGATCGGCCAGCAATTGCGCCAGATCGACGGCATTAGCTCCAAGGAGCGTCTGGACAGCCTCACCGACCAGCTCAACAAGCTGGAGGCGGCGCGCAGCGCCGATCAGGCGGAGTGGACGGCGATGCAGGGCGGCATCGCCAACGCCCAGGCCAGCGGCGGCAAGCTGCCGCGCGAAATCGTCAAGGAGCGCGAACTGAGCCTGAACCCGGCGCGGCAAGACCTCAAGCTCAAGCTCAACGGCCTGGAGCTGGAACGGCTGGACAAGCTCAAGACCTATCTGCCGGACGCGCCGCCCATCCGCGAACTGGATGAAAACATCGCCGCGCTTAAGAACTTGATCGCCCGGGAAAAAGACACGGTGCAGCGCTCGGAAAACCGCGCGCCCAGCGATCTCGTCAATCTGCTGGAGCGCGGCAAGTTGGAGCGCGGCATGCGCGCCGGCGAACTCAAGGCCAAGGTGGCGGCTTACGACAAGGCCATCGCCGCGCTGAAGGACGAACGCGCGCGCATCCTCGGCGTGGAGCCGGAACTGTCGCGGCTGGAGCGCAATCTGGCGGTGGCGGAAAAGAACTACCTGCTCTACCGCGACAGCCTGGAAAAGGCGCGCATAGACCGCGAGCTGGACAACAGCCGCATCAGCAATATCGCGGTGATAGAACAAGCCACCTTCAGTCCGGCTCGGGTGTTTCCCAAGAGCCTGGCCATCTTGCTGGCCGCGCTGCCGGCCGGCGCGGCGGTGGGTTTGTTCGCGCTCTATCTGTGCTACTTGCTGGACCAGCGCATCCACGACGGCGGCGGTGTCGAGCGCCGCTTCCAGGCTCCGTTGTGGAGCACCTTGCCGGAGCTGGAACCGGGCGTGGAGCCACCACCCGCCTTCGAGGCCGGCGTCTACCGCCTCTACGGCCAACTGCCGGCCGACAAGCTGGCGCGCGATGGCCTGGTCATCGGCTTGGTGTCGTCGCGGCGCGGCGAGGGCGTCAGCTTCGTCGCCCGCCACTTCCTGCGGGTGCTGGCCGAACGCGGCGTGCCGGCGCGGCTGGCGGCCGACGACGCCGGCGCCGCACCAGGCAGCGTGACGCTGATCGAGGCGCCGGCGCTGCTCAGCAATCAGCGCGCCTTCGTGCAGCTGAAGCGGGCCGACCTGATCCTGCTGGTGATAGAGGCGCGCGCCACCACCGTGCCGATGGTGGACAACGCCCTGTCCATCCTGCGCACCGCCTTCCGCCAGGTGGACGGCATCATCGTCAACCGCCGCCGCTTTGAGATTCCGTCCGCCTGGCTGCGGCGGATGGCGCGGCTGAAGGGAGAGCGGACATGAGAATCGCATTATTGTCGCCGCTGCCGCCGGAACAGACCGGCATCGCCGATTACGCCGCCGTCTGGCGGCGGGCGCTGGAGGAGCAGGGCGTCAGCGTCGCCGCTCCGCTCAGCGGCCAGCCGCCGGCGGCGAGCGCGCTGGAACTGGGCTGGCAGCTGCAGCGCGTGGACTGGAGCCGTTTCGAACTGGCGCACGCCGAACTGGGCGGCGGCCGCGAGCGCGAATTCATGGCGCTGGAATGGCTGGCGCGCCATCAGCCGTGGCTCAAGCTCACCGCCACCGTCCACGATCCGGAACGGCTGATCTGGCGGCCGCCCGGACTGCCGCGGCAATGGCCGCGCTGGCTGAGCCAGGGCGCGGCGTTGCTGATGGACCCGCTGACGCTGGCGCGCGAGCGCCGGCTGGCCGGGCGCCTGGCGCGGCTGGTGACGTTGACCGACACCGGCGCCGACTGCCTGGCCCGGCGCATGCGGCTGCCAGCCGAACGCGTCGCCCGCATTCCGCACGGCAACCAGGCGCTGCCGGCCGCGCCGCTGCCGCCCTTGCCGCCGGAGGGGCCGCTGCGGCTGCTCTACTTCGGCTTCATCTATCGCGGCAAGGGCATAGAAGACCTGCTCGACGCGCTGGCGCTATTGCAGGAAGAGCCGGACACCCGCGACCGGGTGCGGCTGACCCTGGCCGGCGGCGCGGCGCCCGACATCGCCTTCGGCCGCTCCGGCTCCTATCTGGACAGCCTGCGCCAGCACGCCATCCGCCTGGGCTTGCGCCGCAATATGCTGGACTGGCGGCTGAACCTGCCCCCGGAGCAGATTCCGGCGCTGATCCAGGCTCATCACACCATGGTGCTGCCCTACCGCGAATCGCGGAAGCTGGCCTGGCTGGGTCAGATGCGCGGCACCAGCGGCGCCTTGTCCTGGGCCGCCGCCTGCGGCCGCGGCGTGGTCTGTTCCAATGCGCGCGCCTTTGCCGAAGAAGCCGCCCACGGCAATGGCGAAGTCTATCCACAGGGCGACAGCGCCGCGCTGGCCTGGGCGCTGCGCGGCCTGCTGCTGGAACCGCAGCGGCTGGCGCGGCACAGCGCCAGCGCCGGCGAACTGGGCGCCGAGCGCGCCTGGCCCAGCGTGGCCGCGCAGTTCCGCCGCCTGTTCGAGGCGGTGCTGACGGAGCGCGGTCATGACTAAACTCGCTCGCTGCCTCGTTCTGTTGCTGAGCTGCGTGTTCAGCGCCGTTGCCCCGGCGGAACAAACCCGGCTGACCGCCGCGCGGCCGGTGGTGTGGCGCGACTTCCTCGGCGTCAACGCTCATTTCCTGTGGTTCACGCCGGCGCAATACCAAGGCCAGATCCAGCAGCTCAAGGCGCTGGGCCTGGAATGGGTGCGGGTGGACCTGCATTGGGACCGCCACGAACCCAAGGAAAACCAGTTCGTGTTCGCGCCGCTGGATCAACTGGTGGACACGCTGAAGGGGCAGCGGCTCAAATCAGTGTTCTACCTGGTGGGCTCCGCCCCCTTCGCCAGCAGCGCGCTGCCGCTGCTCGGCCCCAGCGACCAGTTTCCGCCCAAGGACAACAAGGTGTTCGCCAAGCGCATGGCCATGCTGGCCAAGCGCTATCCGGCGGTGGACGCCTGGCAGGTGTGGAACGAGCCCAATCTGCCCGGCTTCTGGCGGCCGCTGCCCAGCCCGGAAGGCTATGGCCGTCTGCTGCAGGCCAGCGCGGAAGCGCTGCGCAGCGCCGCGCCCGGCAAGCCGGTGGTGATGGCCGGCATGGCCTACTACAGCCAGATGCCGGTGCGCGGCGGCCTGATGCTGGAAGAACTGGGCAAGAAGGGCGGGCTGGACCTGGGCGCCATCGTCGCCTACCACCCCTATAGCCAGCAGCCGGAAGGCGACGATCCCAAGGCGCGCGACTTCGTGCTGCGCGCGCAGCAGATCAACGCCCGGCTGCGCCAGGTCAAGGCGCCGGCGATCTGGGCCACCGAATGGGGCTGGTCCAGCTACGCCGGCCCCAAGGAAGAGCAGGAGCTGATCGGCCGCGACGGCCAGGCGGATTATCTGTTGCGCCGGCTGGCGCTGATGAGCGCGCTGGATTACGACCGCATCTTCCTGTTCGCGCTGTCGGACCTGGACCAGCGCGCCAGCGTGCGCGACCGCGGCTACGGTCTATTGGACCTTGCCGGCAAGCCCAAGCCGGCCTACCAGGCACTGGCGCGCTTTCTCGCCGCCACCGGTCCCAGGCTGAACCCGGCGCCGGCGCCGCAGCTGGACGCCGCGCCGGATGATCTCTACAGCGTTGGCTGGCGCAAGCCGGACGGCACGCGGCTGTGGATGTTCTGGAGCGCGAGCGGCGGCGCGGCGCGGCTGCCGGGCATCCCCCGCGCCACGCTGCACCAGCCCTTGAGCGGCGGCCGGCAGGCGCTGCGCGCCGTCGGCGGCCTGCTGAAAGTGACGGTGAAGCCGCAATTGCAAATCCTGGAGTGGCGAGAATGAATGTCCAGCCGATTGCCAGCGTCGCCGGCGGCCCGCCGCTGCGCATTTTGTGGACACTGCCCTATCTGCCCTGGCCCACCACCAGCGGCGGCAAGCTGCGCCAATTCCACTTGCTGCGCGCGCTCAGCGCGCGCGGCCACCGCATCACCGTGCTGGCGCAGAGCAAGGACGCACTTGGCGCCGATAGCCGCCGCCAACTGGAAAGCGTGGTCGAGCGGCTGATCGTGCTGCCGCGCCGGCCGCTCAAACATCCGCTGACCCTGCTGGCCGCCGCCCTGGCGCCCTATCCGCTGCTGGCCAGCGTCAATGGCCTGGCGCCGGCGCTGCGCCGCACCTTCGGCGAACTGCTGGAACAGCCGTGGGACGTGGTGCAGATCGAGCACAGCTACGCCTTGCAGCCCTTTCTGCCGGAACTGCGCCGCCGCCGCCAGCCCTTTCTGCTGACCGAGCACAATGTCGAATCCACGCTGGGCGCGGCCACCTACCAGGGCCTGCCGCGCTGGCTCGCTCCCTTCGTGCTGTGGGACCGCTGGCGCTACCGGCGCTGGGAGGAAACCGCGCTGGGCGCGGCCGAGCGCATCGCCGCCGTCACCTGGGAAGACGCCGCGGAGATGTCCCGGCGCAGCGGCCGGCTGGTGGACGTGGTGATCAATGGTGTGGACGCGGCCGCCTTCGCCACGGTGCGGCCGGCGCTGGACAGCCAGCGCCTGCTCTTCGTCGGCAATTTCGAATACCCGCCCAATCGCGACGCGGTGGAATGGCTGGCCGGCGAGATCATGCCGCGGCTATGGCGGCGGCTGCCGCAGGCAAGGCTGGCGGTGTGCGGCCACGCGATGCCGGAGAGCTGGGCGCGGCGCTGGCCGGACGCGCGGCTGGAATGGCAGGGCTTCGTGCCGGCCTTGCCGCCGCAGCAAGGCCGCGCCGCGGCCTTCATCGCGCCGCTGCGCGAAGGCGGCGGCTCCAAGCTCAAGGTGCTGGAGGCGCTGGCGGCCGGCTTGCCGTTGCTGAGCACGCCGCAGGGCGCGTCCGGGCTGGACCTGCGGCCCGACAGCGATTACCTGAGGGGCGACGACGCCGAGCAGCTGGCCGAGGCCGCCGCCGCGCTGCTGAGCCGGCCGGAGCGCGCCGCCAGCCTGGGCGCGGCTGGGCGGGAATACGTGAGGAGGCGGCACGATTGGGCCATCGCCGCCGACCAGCTGGAAACCTTGTATCGGGAGCTGAGACATGCGCATCGGAATTGATTACCGTCCGGTCACCGCCGCGCCGCGCTCCGGCATCGCGCGGCAAGTGCTGGCGCTGGAAGCCGCGTTGGCGGCGCGGCCGAACGTGGAAGTGCTGCGCTTCACCGCCTGTCCGGCCGACCATCCGCATCGGCAGCTGGCGGAGTGTCCGGCGCGGCCCAGCCCGGCGGACGGCCTGCACCGTCCGCGCGAGCGCTTTCATTTCGAGGTGCGCTTCTTGCCGCGCGCCATCCGCGCCCAGCGGCTGGACCTTTACATCGCCACCGCCAACACCGGCCTGCCGCCCTGCGGCGCGCCGGCCGGCACCCGCTATGCGCTGCTGCTGCACGATGTGTTCCAGCTGACGCTGGATAACTATCATGCCAGCCTGGCGCGCGCGCTGGCCTACCGGCTGATTGACTGGGCCGGCACCGCGCGCTCGCTGCGGCTGGCGGACGCGGTGTGGACGCCGTCGCGCTACACCGCGCAGGCCGCCGCCAAGCTGTTTCCGCGCCAGCGCGCCAAGCTGGCGGTGCTGCCCAACGCCGTGCCCTGGCGTCCGGCGGACCCGGCCACGCCGCTGCCGGCCGGCTTGCCGGCGCGCTATTGGCTGGCGGTGGGCGCGCGCGAGCCGCGCAAGAACATGCCCTGGTTCGTCGAGCAATGGCGGCAGGCGCGCGAGCGCCAGCCGGACCTGCCGGCGCTGGCTCTGGTGGCGCGGCCGCAAGAGCTGCCGGCCGAACTGCGGCGGCTGGATGGCCTGATCTGGCTCAAGGAGCTGGACGACGCCACCCTGCGCGCGGTGTACGCGGCGGCGGAGCGGCTGTGGCAGCCATCCTACGCCGAGGGCTTTGGCCTGCCGGTGATAGAAGCGCTGGCGCAAGGCACCCCGGTGGCGGTGGCCACCGGCTCGGCGCTGGATGAAATCGCCCCGCCGCAGGCGGCGCGCTTCGCCCCCGACGACGCCGGCGCGCTGCAAGCGCTGATGAGCAAGCTGGCCGAGGCCGGGCCGGACGGCAGCGCCACGGCCAACCGCGCCTGGGCGCGGGAATACGATATGCAGGCCTACGCCGCCCGGCTGGGTCCGCTGCTGGACGGCGTGCTGGCATGACGCCGCTGACGCGCGCGCTCGCCGCCGGCTGCGGCCTGTTGTTCGGCGGCCTGCTGATTCTGCTCGGCCCGGCCGTGGCCACGCTGGCGCTGGCCGCCGGCTGCGCGCTGTGCGCGGTGCTGCGCCAGCCGCTGCTGGGCCTGGCTGGCTTCGGCCTGGCGGCCTGCCTGATGCCCTATACCACGGTGCAGCTGGGCGTGCGCATCACCGTGTCCGAAGCGCTGCTGGGCCTGGCCTGGCTGGGGGCGCTGCCGCGGCTGGCGGTCGGCGTTCTGCAATGGCCGCAGGGCCGCGCCGAACAGCGGCTGCTGTGGCTGATGGCTTTCAGCCTGCTGCCCTTCCTGGCGGGCCAGCTGATGGTGCAGGCCGACGGCAACGGGCCGGTCAACTGGGCGCGCTGGCTGCTGAATCTGTCCGCGCTGTTCCTGGCTCCTTTGCTGCTGCCGGACGCGCGCAGCCGCGATCGTCTGATCGTGCTGCTGCTGCTGGGCACGCTGGCGATGTTGCTGCTGTCCATCGGCTATTTCCTCAAGGACCGCGACGCCAACAGCTTTATTCCGGTGCTGGAAAAACTGCGTTACGCCCACCCGGAAGCGGTGCGCGACATTTTCTCCGCCAACTACACCCGCATGGCCTCGCCCTGGGTGCATCCCAATCTCACCGGCGGCGCGCTGGCGCTATTGCTGCCGCTGGCCTTCTTCTACGGCCTGGCGCAACAGGGCTGGCGCCGCGTGCTGGGCATGGCGGTGGCGCTGCTGGGCGCCGCTGGCCTGCTGTTCAGCATTTCGCGCGGAGCCATCGTCAGCCTGGCGCTGGTGTTGTTGTGGCTGAGCTGGCGGCGCGCGCCGCACGCCGGCCGCATCATTGGCCTGGCCGCGGCGCTGGGCCTGGCCCTGGTCTTGTTCTATCCGCCTTTGCAGGAACGCCTGGCCACCACCTTCTCCGCCAGCAACGCCAGCACTGAAGTGCGCATGGACGAATACCGCCGCTTCCCCGACGCGGTGCGCGCCTATCCGCTGGGCCTGGGCTTCAAGGTGGACCCGCCGCCGCCGGACAGCGGCCTGCTCGGCATCTCCAATCTGTGGCTCAACTTCGTCTACAAGCTGGGCGCGCCCGGCATGCTGCTGTTCGTCGCCGTCACCATCGCCTGGTGGCGCGAAGCGCGGCCGCGCGGCCCGTTGTCGGAGCTGGACCCCGAGCGCGCGGTCTGGCTCGGCACCTTGTCCGGCTTGCTGGCGGCGCTGCTGACTGGTTTTTTCGACCACTACTACAGCTTCACCATGGTGCTGATCGGCCTGTTCTGGCTGCTGATGGGCATCAATCTGCAAGCGGCGCGCCGGCTGGCCGGACGCGGCGATCCCCTGCTGCTGGACGGCGCCGCGCCGTCCGGCCCGATAACCGTTGACCCGAAAGCGACACCGCGATGAAAGCGACCGATCTTCCCGCCGTGCAGGCCCTGACGCTGCGCCACCGCATCTACCACAGCAGCGCGCTGCGCGAGCGCCTGGACGGCTACGCCGCGCGCCTTGGCGTTCCGGCGGCGGAACTGGCCGTCGCTTACGACTGGATGCTGGCCAATAATGTGGCCTTCGAAGAGGGCGACGCCGCGGAGCCGCGCGTCTCCATCGTTTCCGTGAATATGGAAAGCCGCATCCCGCATCCGTTGGCGAGCCGCTTCTACGCGCTGCTGCGCGACGAAGTGCCCACCCAACTGGTGCCGCGTTACGGCCTCAACTGGCCCACTTTCAAGGACCGCTGGCTGCGTGCCTGGGAGCAGTGCTACAACATCCTGATCAACAAACTGCCGTCCCACCACCTGCGGCTGGCCTGGCTGCGCCTGGGCGGCGCGCGCATCGGCAAGGGCTCCAGCGTGTGGCGCAACACCGAGGTGCTGGGGGTCAACAATCTGGTGATAGGCGCGGACAGCTGCGTGGCCTGGCATTGCCTGCTGGACGCCCGCGCCGGGCTGATCATCGGCGATCACGTCGCCATTGCCTCCTACGCCAAAATCATCGCCGGCAGCCACGACCTGAGCGCGCCGGAATTCTGGTCGGTGTCTGCGCCGGTGTATATCGACGATTACGCCTGGATCGCCACCGGCGCGCTGATCGGCCACGGCGCGCGCATCGGCCGCGGCGCGGTGGTCACCGCCAACACCGTGGTGGGCAAGGAAGTGGCCCCGTACAAGATCGTCGGCGGCAGCGGCGCCAAGCCCATGGGCGAGCGGCCGCGCGATCTCAACTACAAGGTGGGCGGCAAAGGGCTGTTCACCCTGTTCCACTAATGACACTGAGCCCATGTTCGGTCCCGCCGCCTTATTGACCCTGGCCACGCTGGCCGGCCTGTTGGCCGGTTTCGCCCGCGAGTGGCTGCTGGTGGCCGCCTGGGGAGCCGGCGGGCGCAGCGACGCCTTTCTGGTGGCGATGTTCCTGCCGGAAGCCTTGCGCACTCTGCTGGCCGGCGGCCTGCTGTCCGCCGCGCTGCTGCCCTTGTGGCAAGCGCAGACGCCGGCGCGGCGCGGCGCCTGGTTGGCTGGTCAACTGCGCCACTGGTTGGGCGTTGGCCTGGGGCTGGCCGCGTTGTTGAGCCTGGCCGCGCCGTGGCTGACGCGGGCGCTGGCGCCCGGCGTCGACGCCGCTCACGCGGCGCAGGCAGCCGCCGCGCTGCGCCGGCTGGCCTGGCTGGCGCCTGGCCTGCTGGCCCAGGCGGCGCTGGCGGCGCCGCTGCAAGCCCAGGGCCGTTTCCTGCTGGCCGGGCTGGGTTCGCTGCTGTTCAATCTGCCGGCGGTGTCCTACCTGTATTGGGCCGGGCCGGCCGCGACGGAGACGGCGCTGGCGCAATGTTTTCTGGCCGGCAGCGGACTGATGGCGGCGGCCTTGCTGCCCGGCAACTGGCGGCAGGGCTGGCGGCCCTGGCTGCGCGCCGGCCGCGGCGAGACCGGCCAAGCCTGGCGGCAGCTGTGGCCCTTGCTGGCCAGCGGCGCGGCCAGCCAGGGCTTGGGCTTGCTGGAACGTATGGCCGCCTCGCTGCTGGGGGAGGGGACGATTACCCTGCTCAATCTGGCGCGCAAGCTGATCAACCTGCCGCTGATCGCGCTGATGAGCTTGAACCAGGTGCTGTTGAGCAAGATGAGCGGCGCGCTGGGCGAGGACCGGCGGCGGTTGCTGGACAGCGGCCTGGCCGCCTGCACCCTGCTGACCCTGCCGGCGGCGGCGGGTTTGATCGGAGCCGCGCCGGCGCTGGTGGCCTTGCTGCTGCCGGCCGGGCTGGCGGCGAGCAGCCTGCCGCTGCTGCTGGCGTTGTACGCGCCGGGCATTGTGTTCGGCGCCTGGAACGCCTTGTTGGCGCGCTATTGCTACGCCGGCGGCGATACCCGCGGGCCGATGCTGCTGGAACTGGCGGGCAGCGCGTTGAGCGCGGCGTTGCTGCTGACGCTGCCGCGCTGGCTGGGCTTGCCGGGTCTGGCGCTGGCCACGCTGGTCGGGGTGTGGCTGACCGGCGCGCTGCTCGCCGCCCGGCTGGGCCAGCGCTTGCTGCCAAGGCTGGCGCGTCAGGGCCTGGCGGCATCCGTACCGCTGGCCGCCACCGGCCTGCTGTTGTTTCCGCTGCGCGGCTTTGGCCCGTGGCCGCAACTGGCGCTGGCCGCCTTGGCCGGGGCCGTGCTGTTGTTGGGGCTGGGCTGGCGTTTTAGAGCCGGTTCATGATCTTTTCTGATTTGAAGTATTGGCCAAAGCATTGAATCCGCTGCGCGGATGATGATTTAGGGCCGGTTCCGTCCGGCAAACGGAAAGGGAGATTTGCGCGGCCAAATCTCCCTTTACCCTAAAGGCCGCCCTGCAAGCCTGGCCTACGGCTACCCGCCGGGTCCCGTCAGGCCCGAGGCGCGGCTGAACTCGCAGCGCGCTAACGTCGCGCTGCTCGAACAAGCAGCCGCTTAAAACCTCGGGCCTGCCACCCGTCGGCAGGCTTGAAGGGAGTGAGGGCGCGTCGAATACGAGGTTTCCAATGTATCTACGCAACGCCTCAACGTACTTAACAAAGATCGTGAACAGGTTCTTAGGCGGAAATGGGCGAGCACAACTCCAACAGCAAGCCATCCGGACAACGCAAATGGGATACCGTCTGACCCCAGGGCTTGAGCGAGGGCGCTTGCAGCTCAACGCCGCCGTGGCGCAAGGCCTGGGCGTGGGCGGCTGCTACGTCGTCGGTCGTCAGCGCGATCTCCATGCCCAGCGGCAGCGGCGAGGCGTCCGCCGCCACATAGCCTTCCGGCAGATTCATCCGGCCCAGCGGATGGGCGGCGAAGGCCAGCGTGGTGGCGCCGGTGTCCAGCTCGCCGTAATCGCCGGATTCGTGCAGGAAGCGGCGCTTCATGCCAAAGGCGTTTTCAAAGAAGGCCAGCGAGGCGGCGACGTCGGAGACGTAGAGAATGGTGTAGGCGAATTGCATGGTTGGGCTCCTGATCAGGGTTTATTGCAGCTGCCGCAGAATGTCGGCGCACAGCACGACGCGAGCGTACTCGCCGTCCAGATTGGCCAGCGCCATCGCGTGCACCTCGTCGGCGCTGCGCGGGGTGCCGGCGTAGTCCAGTTTGTCGAAAGCGAAGCAGGCGTCGGCGGCCACCAGGGTGTGGAAGCCGAGGTTGCCGGCGCTGCGGGCGGTGGCTTCCACCGAGTTATTGGTGCTGACGCCGACGATGAGCAGCTGTTCGATGCCGCGCACGCGCAGCCAGCGTTCCAGGCCGCTGTGGGCGAAGGCGTCCGGCACGTTCTTTTCCATCACCTGTTCGCTGGCCAGCGGCGCCAGCGCTGGCTGGAATTCGACGCCGGGCTGGCCGGGCCAGAACGGCGATCCCGGGGTGCGCGAGATGTGGCGCACGTGGACCAGCGGCGCGCTGGCCTGGCGCCAGGCGTGCAGCAGTTGGGCGATATTGGCTTCGGCCTGGGGGTTGTTGCGCGGGCCGGCTTCGGGGCGGCTCATGCCTTGTTGCATGTCGATGATGATGAGGGCGGGGGCGGTGTGCATGGCGGTGATGCTGGGGTCATGGCGGGGGTTTAGTGT